>SKWY01000168.1 GCA_007128675.1 Deltaproteobacteria bacterium
CGACGGAAAGCTGCCGGGTGTCTCCCTCGTCCATCAACAACGAGGAAGGAGTTATGTTCAACACCGTTAGATGCGGATCATCTCCGCAAGAACAGCCATAAAGGCCCATGAAAAACAGGCCTGCGATCATCGTGGCCAAAAGACGATTGTGCAGCATCAAATCCCCTCCTAAAGGGTTGGGTATTGTCTTTGCTCGTTCAAAAAAAATACGTCGAAACTGTCTATCTAACTGGCGTCGCCGATCGTCTCGGCGCACGCTTAAAAGTCGCTTCTCAACATGGACGACCATAGACGTCAAGAGCCAATGCTGGGTTCACAGCTTTCTGGGTCGTCCACATATTGCCCTCAAGCCCCCTTCGAGGTTGCGACTACTACTACGGACACGGCTGAAAGGTCAACGCAAAAGCCGGCTATCCAAGTCGCCGGACATCCTGCCCAAAGAGATCCGGTCGGCTCCGGGGCCATGCAGGGCAGGGCCGCTCCATAGGGCCACAAAAGGTGTTACCCACGTCTCCGGAGTGATCCGTCACCCATGTGCCAGGATCGGCCTCGCCCGCAAGGTCTTGCGCCATGGCCTACCAGCAGGCCATATTGTTTCATTCTTACCGGCCATGCAGATGTCTTCCTCCTTAAATTTGCAGCTAGGGGAAGAAGGTGTTTGCGCTGACGATGCAACGGGAGGGCGCCATGGGCTACATAAGGAGCGCACCGGCCGGCAACAAGCAGAGCCAAGGCGTCGAATCGAACCAGGGAGAAGCGCCATGACGAGAACAGCCGGCAGTCCGAGCAATAAGCCGCACTCCTCCTTGATGCGAGCATTCCATGGGACCAGCAGCGACCTCGCATCCAGCATCGAGGGCCTCCCGGCACATCGACGCCTCAAAATTGCGACCGGAAAGGCTTTGGCCAGCCTCCTCTTCATTCTTTTGATCTTTCCCTCCGCCTGCACCCTAGAGATGGATCCAGCGCGGGAGGGCTTTCCCTGCAACCCAGACGGCGCCTGCGATTACGGCCTGGTCTGCGCCGCCGGGATCTGCATCGAGGATCGTTGCCCGGAGATGAGCTGCGATGAGGGTGAGATCTGCATCAACAGCGCCTGCCACGCCCGCTACTGCGAGCATCGCTTCTGCCCTCACGATCACATCTGCGTCGATGGAGACTGCGTCTCTTCCTCTTGCGCCGGGGTGACATGCGAGGATGGAGAGAAGTGCGCCGATGGCGAGTGCTATCCCGCCGACTGCGACAACATCGATTGCGGCACCTTCGTCTGCATCGATGATGAGTGCGTCGAGCGCTCCTGTGTAGGCGTGAGCTGCGAGGATGGTGAAGCCTGCGCTCTTGGGCGCTGCTACCCCGCCGACTGCGCTACCCCCTGCCGAACCGGAGAAGTCTGCGTCGATGGAGACTGCGTGGAGACCGCTTGCGTCGGCGTCAGCTGCCCCAACTGGACGACCTGTGTTGGCGGGATCTGCGAGGATGTTTGTGGAGTCGATCCGCCCGTGGCCATCGCTGGAGCGGACCAAACCGTCTCCCCGGGAGCGGAGGTAACTCTGGACGGCTCGAGTTCGTTCGCCATCAACGGAGAGATCAAATCTTGGACTTGGACCCAGACGGCGGGGACCTCCGTCACTTTGACGGGAGCCGATACTCCGCAGGCAATCTTCCAGGCGCCGACCTCGACAGGGGATCTCGCCTTCGCCTTGGTAGTCACGGATGAGTGCGATCTCATGAGCCTCGAGGATCAGGTAATGGTCCACGTGCGAGTTTTGGAGCCGGTAGCGGTGATCGAGGCTCCAGCGAGCGTTGACGAAACGGCCATCATCGAGCTGGACGGCTCGGGATCTCATGACCCGAACGACATGGAAATCGTGTCATGGCAATGGAGCGCCGTCTGGCCTGAAGGAGAGATCGATCTAGATGACACGGATCAATCCACCGCCAAACTGACGGCCCCATCCATTGCGGGTCAGGTGGAGCCAATCGTGGTGACGCTGATGGTTACAAACGAGGTGGGAGCAACGGACTCGGCGTCGGTGGAGATCGCAATAAACGATGTGATCAACAATCCACCCGTGGCCGACGCGGGGCCGGACCAAACCGTCGCCGAGCTTGCAGGCGTAACCCTCGATGCCGGCTCATCCTTCGATCCGAACAATGATCCCCTCTCGTTCACATGGCAGCAGGACATGAGCGATGGCGGCCCGGAGGTAACGCTTGCGGGAAGCGAAACGGCCACTCCTTCTTTTCAGGCTCCGCGCGTAGCGGAAACCATCGAACTCACCTTCGACCTGACCGTGGATGATGGCCGGGGCCTGACCGACACCGACAGCGTCGTCGTCACCGTCCAGAAGACAATCGTGGATCTGGCTTTCGTCACCAACCCACCTGCCACCATCGAGGCGGGAGAGACGTTCTCCCTCACCGTCGAAGTGCGCGATACCGGCGGGGTGCGGGCCGCCGGCGCCGCCGACGAGATTAGCCTCCACCTTCTGGGCGATGACGAAGCGGAGCTTTCGGGGACGACTACTCGACTCGCCGCCGATGGGGTGGCAGTCTTCGGAGGCCTCTTCGTCTCCCGGCCCACCAATGGGGTGCGCATCGAGGCCAGATCAGAGCTTCTCTCGAGCGATACCACCACACAGTTCGACGTGCTCCCCGGCGCGACCAACCTCACCATAACCTCGTCACCAGCCACGGCGATGACTGGAGAGACGTTCGAGATTGTCGCCGAGGCACGAGATGACGAGGGGAACCTGGCTGTCGGCTACAGCGCCACTGTCAGCATCGCCGTAACCTCCGGGCCCAGCGGCTCCACCCTTGCCGGAACTCTCTCGGTCGGAGCGAGCGCGGGCATCGCGTCCTTTTCGAACCTCTGGTTGGACCGCCCCGGCATCTACACCCTCGAGGTCAGCTCCGGAACTCTCGACTCCGACTCGACGACCATGGACATAAGCGTCGCGCCGCCGGCCCAGATCGTCTTCGACTCGGATCCCCATACAGTCACCGCGGGCGAATGCTCGGGCCAGGTGATACTCGAGACCAGGGACGATCTCGGCAACCCGTCTCCAGTCGACGCGAACCTGACGATAGCGCTATCGAGCGGATCCAGCACTCTAGACACATTCGTGGATGTATCATGCATCAATGGCACCGATGCGGGAAACCTGATCCTGCCCGCGGGAAGCAGCACAGTTGCCTTCTACTTCGTGGACACGACGGCGGGCTCGCCGGCCATCACCGCCGATCCAACGGGGCTCCCCTCGGCATCACAGACCCAGACAATCCAGGCGGCCCCGGCCTCCACCCTGGTCATCGTCGAGCAACCCCCGGAGATCATCGGGGCGGGGCAGACCTTCGAGGTAGTCATCGAGGCCCAGGACCAACACGGAAACCTGGACGATGGCTTCACTGGAACCGTGAGCATCGACATGCATCCCGAGTTCAACCCAGGCGACGCCGAGCTTCTCGGAACCACCTCGAGGAATGCATCCTCGGGAGTAGCCACCTTCCCCGGCCTCTCGATAGAACAAGACGGCACGGGCTATCGCCTATATGCGCAAGCAAGCGGTTTTCTGAGCGCTGCCAGCGACCTCTTCGATGTGGTCATCACGGCGACGAGGCTCGTGGTGACCGTGCAGCCACCAGGCGAGGTTCCGCTTGGGAGCTCCTTCACCGTGTCCGTTGAGGCGCAAAACGAGATGGGCCATCTGGATGCCTCCTTCGAGGAGAACGTCGAGATCACCATTCAAAGCCCCCCATCTCCGAGCGCGGCTACATTGACCGGCAGCACCTCGCTTACAGCCAGCGGCGGGCAGGCCACGTTCACCAATCTTCGCATCGATAGAACCGGCACCACCTTCGTGCTGCGAGTACAAGACTCCTCTGGGAGCCTGACGCCTGGCGAGACCGATACGTTCACGGTGAGACCCTTCGAGGGAGGCTCCGGAACCCTCGCCAGCCCATACCTGATTGCCAACGTGCTCCAGCTCCAGCAGATGAACAATCATCGAACCTCCCACTTCGCTTTGGATGGCGACATCGACGCATCGGCGACCGAGGACTGGAACAACAGTGCCGGCTTCCTGCCGATTGGAACCTCGGTCAGCCCCTTCTCCGGCACCTTGGACGGCCAGGGCCACATAGTGTTCGACCTTCATATCAACCGGGCCACCTTGAGCGACCTGGGACTATTTCGCGCGGCCGCCGGCGCGGAGATATCCGACATATGCCTAAAGGACGTCTACGTCAGGGGCAATGCCCGAGTCGGCGCAATCGTGGGGCAATCGACCTCCGGTACTCTCATCGCTCGCTCCTGCGCCACAGGCGAGGTAATCGCCTCGGGCGACGATGCCGGCGGGCTCGTCGGAAACAACGACGACAATGCGACTGTCGAGGATAGCTACGCGAGAGTAGACGTCTCGGGCGCGCAGAGAGTAGGAGGGCTCGTCGGTTATCAGCGGGGCACCATCCGCCGAAGCTACTCCACCGGCACCGTTAGCGGCTCGGGGCACGTCGGCGGGCTGACCGGGCGCGAGATAGCCCATGGCAGCACCTTCGACTCGTTCTGGGATACCCAGTCGTCGGGCACCAGCACGAGCGGTTCCGGCACCGGCAAGACGACGGCCCAGATGAAGGACGCTCAAACCTACACGAATACCGCCACCAGTGGCCTCTCTAGCCCCTGGGACTTCACAACCATCTGGGATATCGACGATACGGAGACCTACGCCGAGGGCTACCCCTTCCTGCGAGCGGTCTTCGACTAGAGCCGGGCGGGCTAGCCTGCCGATCGGCTGTCGACGGCGTCCAGAAGGCCCGATGAGCGCGCCATCTCTTTTCCGATGGCGGCCTCTATCATCGCTTTCTTGCCGCAGAGCACGACCGAGCACCGGGCGCGCGTGACAGCGGTGTAGAGTAGCTCGCGAGTCAGAGGTCTAACGGGCGCATCGGGCAGCACGACGAGGACGCTGTCGTACTCCGACCCTTGAGCCTTGTGAACCGTCGTCGCCCAAGCCAGATCGAGCCGCCCCGCGAGCACCTCGAGAGGGAAGGCCACGAAGCCCTCCTTTCTTGGGAAGACGGCCATCGGCTCGATCTCGAGCCTCCTCGCGCTGGAGCTAGAGGTTACAGGCAGGACGAGACCCGAGTCACCATTGTAGAGACGAAGGGAATGATCGTTTCGAGTTACGAGGACCGGCTCGCCCAAGAGAAAAGGAGAGCCTCTCGAGGCTGCGACATTGCCGAAATCCCGGGCCCAGCGGCGGTGAAACCACTCGTTCACGGCATCGGAGCCCGTCCCCCCCGCGTACATACGAGTCACCGAAAGCACGCGAGAAGACTCGTAGCGCAAGAAGAGCCCCTGAAGGCGCTTGCGGCTTGCCTCATCGAAACCGGAAGGCCCCTCTATGAAAGCTCCCGTCAGCTTCTCTTTCGGATCACCGAGTGAGGCCTTCAGCCTATCCAGCCAGATGGAGAAGACCTCCGCTCTCCCGGCAGCACCTTCCGGCGCCACGTGCTCCACCCCCTGGAAAGCGATCTCTGCCGGTCGACCTCTTGTGACGATCCCGCCGCCCCCCTCCGAGAAGCCCGGCATCGAGCCCTCGTTGATGGCGCCGGCAAGATCGAGGATTGCCTTTCCGCCCGTATCATCCTCTCTTGCGCGGTGGCTCTTTTCCAAGACGACGACCCTCCCCTCGTCTTTCGCGACCCTCGATTCGCAAAGGTCGCGAAAGACGGCTCCCGCCTCCACCGGTGGGAGCTGATCGGCGTCTCCTAGAAGCACGATCCTCCCGTCGGGTCGTAAGGCGCGAAGGAGCCTGTCCATCATCGGAAGATCGATCATGGAGCTCTCATCGACAATCACGAGCCTTTCGGAAAGAGGGTTGTGCTCATCGTGCCAGTAGCGCTCTTGACCTGGCGAATAGCCAAGAAGCCTATGGAGGGTCGAGGAAGGAGGGCATGCCTCTTGAAGCCGTCTATCGGCCCTTGCCGGATCGGGAAGCAGGGATAGATGGCGCGCGATCGATTGGCGCATTCTGTCGGAGGCCTTGCCCGTCGGCGCGGCAAGGGCCATCGACTCGAGCGGCGGATCCCCGACGCGGGAGAGCACCCTCAGCATCGTCGCCACGATAGATGTCTTGCCGCTTCCAGGCCTGCCGGCGACGACGGCGATCCTCCCCGAAAGCGCGGCGCGCACGGCGCCTACCTGACTCTCATCGAGTTCTTCTCTTCTCTTCGAATGAGCACCGCCTAGAAGAGGTGGAGAGCGAAGCACCTCCTCGAGGGCTGCTTCCAGCAAGTCGTCCCGTTCCTCGACCGGCTCCTTGCAAGAAGAATAAACGCGCTTTCCGAATGCAGCGGCCACCCGCGCCTCGAGGACATGGAGCCTTTGTACGTAGAGGCAGCGGTGATCGACTAATAGCGGGCGATAGTCGCCAGGCCCTCCGACGATGGAAGAGAGCCAGGAGTCGGCGGATCCTCCGCTCGTCACCGTGCACGCCACGTCGATGAGCTCACGAATCGACCTTTGTTCATTCTCTGTCACCTCGAGCAAAGCGCCGAGCCGTTCGAGACGAGAAGAATCAAAGAGAGGAAGCCTGGTGCCGCCCTCGGCGAGCGAAATGAGCAAGAAGAGCACGAGCAGCATGAGGGAGCGCTCTTGATCATCGTCGGGCCCGGGCCTACCCGCGGCCGCCGCGCTCCTTCGAGCAAGCTGGGCAAGCTCCCAGGCGAGGAAAAGAGACTCCGCGCCGAGATCCAGCGCCCTCGCTCGCGAAGCAAGTCTTGAAAAGCACTCCCGGGAGCCTTCAAGGTCACTGGGACCGGCAGGCATCAAGAGAGCGCCGCATCCGGCGGGGTTCCAATCGACGACGCTTCTCATGAGGCGCTCCTCTCTCCGGCGAGCGTCTCATCGGCCTCGATCACTTCTCCGCCCCACTCCTCTCGCCCGGCGAGATCCTGTTCCCAAGTAACGAGCCTCTGCCACGAAGGACGAGAGAACCAGAAGCCTCGAGCCGCTTCGTTCTCCTTTCCGATGCCCCGAAGGAACGCATAGATGATCCCGC
>SKWY01000194.1 GCA_007128675.1 Deltaproteobacteria bacterium
AAGACCTGAAGTGTCCCAGTGACATTGGCGTTGTGAGTCCTTTTCGGATCGTCAAGAGATCTGAACACGCTGGGAATCGCCGCCTGGTGTAGGACGAAGTCGACTCCTCTTACCGCCGCATCCATATCCCTTGCCGAGGAGACATCGCCTTCGAGAATCTCCACATCCGAAAGATCCGAGATGTTTTCCCGTTTGCCCGTGGAAAAGTCGTCAATGCCTCGAATGCGAACACCAGGGTCGTTCGCGCGCATATGCGTGAGGGCTCTAGCCAGGTTCGATCCTATGAAGCCCGCGATACCTGTTACGAGATACGTTGCCATTTCCAATCACCAACCTCCAAGGCGCCGTGCCGTCTTCTCGGCCGAGTCTGGTACGTCCGAGGGCCAGTGGGGGCCTTTCAACTTCTCGTTGTTGGCCGCGCACTCGAGCACCCTTTCGTAATGCTCGAGAACCCGGTGCTTGTCAAAAAGGTTCAGCGCCATGCGTCTGGACTCATCTCCCATGCGTCTTCTCTCGGTAATCCTACTTTTCGCCATGCCTTCAATTGCGTCCGCGATGCTTCTCGGTGAGCCTGCCTCGCACAACAAGCCGTTGATTCCATCGAGGACTAGATTTTGAGCATCGCTTACATTCGAGGCAATGATGGGTCTTGCACAAGCCATTGCCTCGCAGAGCGCGTTGGCTAGACCCTCATGGTAGGAGAAGAGGCCGACGGCGTCCGCTATTAGATACTCCTTCTCGATCGAGGTGGAGGCATCGTGGAAGCGCAGCGAGGACTCGAGACCGTTGGCCCTGACGAAACTAGTGGCTGACTCGTAAGCGGCAAGGTCTTGTCGCATGGAGCCATACCAGTCCACCACTACACGGCGACGAACATCGTTGTCGAGAAGGAGAAGGGCCTTGGCAAGACCAATCATATTCTTGTTCTCGTCATAGCCGGCGGCAACCACTAGACGAAAGACCCCTTCGTTCGTGTCGGCCTCAAGGGTATCGCTCTCATCACCAAGCTCTGAAGGCGTCGGAGAGAAGCGCTCGAGATCCACGAAGTTGTAGATGGTGGCGATCTTGTCTTTCAAGAAGGGGCAAGATCTTTCGAGCAAGAGGCGGGTTGTGTGCGAGTTGGTCACGACGGAGTCGGCGAGGCGGTGTCCCTGTCGCAGCCAGCTCTCGAGCCCCCGCACTATTCTGGGGCTCGCGCTTCTCTCTCCAATGACGAGCCCCCATCTCCTCCTTGGCAAGGATGCAAGCTCGGCATAGAGGCTCGGGCCTGTAAGAAAAGCCAGAACGACGTCATGCTTACCTTTGCGTAGGGCCCTTCGAACATCTAGCAGGCGCGTGACTCGAGAGTTGCTCTCTAGAGTTTCGCAGTCTATCTCGGCCGCTTGGAGCAGAGGTAAAAAGTGCTCCTGCCGATGATAGACCAGGAAGCGAATGTCGTGTCCACGCTCTTTCAGGCCCGCTGCCAGGTTGGCTAGTTGCCGCTGAGCTCCTCCGGGTCCCAGGCTGTCTATCAGGCACAGAACCTTCATGGGATATCGGCAATAGCGGCCATGAGCTTCTCCACCGCCGGCTCCACGGAGTAGTGCTCGGCAACGTAGTTATGACCACGGCTTGCCAGAGCACTTCGCAGCTCGTGATCGTCGATCAGCCTTTTCATTGCTCCGGCGAGGGCGTCGACGTCTCTTGGAGGAACCATGAGGGCTTGCTCTTTATCATTCACCACATCCGGAACGTTTCCCACCGCTGATACGATTACCGCAAGTCCCGCCGCCATGGCCTCGATCATTACGTTTGGAAGACCTTCGGTCCAAGACGGGAGAACCAGCACGTCTGATTCCCTCAACCGGCACTTTAGAGCCTCGTCACGAACCCAACCTCGAAAGTGGACTCTGTCCGCCAACCCACAGCTTTCGACCAGTGTTCTGGCCTCCGCCTCTCCGCGCCCCTTTCCACAGAGGTCGAGAAGAAACTCCCTTTGCGGGGCAAGAAGAGAGCAGGCCTCCAGAAGCTCGAAGATGCCTTTCTCTCGCTCCATGGCGCCCAAGAAGAGAAATCGTACCGGCCCTTCACGGGGCATCTCGCGCCGGGCTTTGCCGATACGGAGCAGCTCTTTCGTCGCAGTCCAGTTCTGGATGATTGGAGCATTCTCTTCGTCGAACCCGAGGGATTCGACGGCCAGGCGTTGCCAAGCCGGTCCCTGACAGAGGATCTTCTCGCATCCGGCCAGCGCGAGCTTCACCCAGCCTCTAGTGAACCTCGAGCGGCGAGAGCGATCGAGGAGCCTGCCTCCGCGGGGGAAAGCGAGTGAGCGAGAGCCCCGTAGCCGCGCGTACCAGCCCATCGTTCCCTTCTCCAGCACGCTGGCCCCAAAGGACGTGAATAGGAGGACGGCATCGGGACGGTTTTGCTCGAAGAGAAGCACGAAAGAGGCCAACCGTCTTGTCGCGCCGGCGAGGCGCACCACGAAACCCGACGGCACATCGCCGAGCTGGGTGCTATCGAGAAGCTCCAGCTCGACGCGTTTTGGAAAAGACGACTCGAGGAGGGCTCGGCAGGATGTTACGATGCCACCGAAGACCTGGCGGTGCGGTGGCGGGAATGCTCCCACGAAGAGGACACGGGGCCGGCTCATGCCGTGACCTTCACAGGCGACCGGCTCCACATCAGACTGCCGCCCTGGGTCTGGGTTCGCAGGCCGGCTTCACTCGTGCCAGCATGTCCGCAACGTGTCGGCTGCCCTTCAGAAACAGATCCTCGACCTGACTGTCTAGGGTCTGGTCTTTTGGAAAGACCATGAACAGCACTCCCGCAGCCCTTCCATGGCTGTCTTTGAGGGGAACTTGTACTGTCTCTTGGCCGCCTCCGAGTCTAGGAGGATCTTCCTGCGCATCGGTTATCGAGGTGTCGAGGCTGCACGTCGTGGCTCCGGCGGCCCTTGCAAGCTCCGTTGCAAGAATCTCTACTTCGTGAACGTCCTTTACCGAGGAGACCCGTAGAGAGAGGTAAGAGACCAGATGCCTTAGTTGCCTGTTGGAGCGTCTGACCCTTCGCAGAGAACGTGGACGTTTGAGCTCGAGGTATCCCAGCCTGCGCATCAGTACCGCGACCACGACCACGGCGACCCCGAGCACCAACCCCGCCTCTCTGTCGTGCTGAAGGCTGATGGCGATTCCCAACGCGGCAAGGAGCGCGCCAAACCCATAGAGGAACAAGACCGTCGACTTGTGAGAGAGCCCCTGCTGCATCAGGCGATGGTGAATATGGTCCGTGTCCGCGGAGAACACGACCTTTCCAAGCCACATACGCCTCGCCATCGCGAGCAACGTATCCATGATGGGCAGCCCAAGAGCCAAAATGGGCGTCAGCATGGCGACCGTGGCCGGTCCCTTCAAGGAAGTTTGCACCGTCACCAATGCCAGAACGAAGCCCAGGAACATGCTGCCCGTGTCACCCATGAAAATCCGGGCCGGATGGGTGTTGTAGACAAGAAAGCCGAGGAGCCCGCCGATGAGTGCGCAGGAGATCAGCACCATCACGGTAAGGCCATTGATGAAACCGAGGACGAGAACGGGCACGATGGCGCAGAGGGCGACACCGGCCGCCAGACCGTCCAATCCATCGATCAGATTCACGGCGTTGGTTACGCCGACGATCCAGAGCACGGTGACGGGGTAGGCGAAGACGCCTAGCTCGAGGGCCTCGAAGAAGGGCAGCGAGACCCGTTCGATCTTGAACCCAAGCTCCACCGCCACTATGGCGACGGCTATCTGAACGACGAGCTTGATCGTGGCGCTGCTGCCGAAGAGATCATCGTAGAGGCCGAGCGCCGCGATCGCCAGGCCTCCGCCGAGTAGACCATAAGCAAGGAGGGGCTGTGCGAGGAGCTGTTGCCCGACGCTTGTTTCGTAAATGAGCAGTCCCAAGATGGGGACGTAGAATGCCGCTACCAGCGCGATGCCGCCGAGCCGGGGAGTGTCACGTTTATGCAGCTTGCGGTGCTCGCTCCCTGCTTGATCCACGATGCCCTTCTCGAGCGTCCACCGGCGCACCAGCGGCGTCAAGGCGAGGCTCGTAAGAAAAGCGAGCAGGAGCGTTACGGCGTAGGTCTGCATGGGTCAGGCGGCTTGATTGGGGCTCGTGGAGCATGTGTTGTCAATCATGTTCGAGATGTCTCGAAGGTAATCGAGGGCCAAGGTCCGCCTATTGAAGTGCTCCATCACATAGCGGCTGCCCCTTGCTCCCAAACGGCGTCTCTTGTCGGGGCTTTCGCGCAGCTTCAGAACGGACCGTGCGAGGGCGTCGGCATCGCCGGGCTCGAAGAAGACTCCAGCCTGTGCCGACTCGATAAGGCGTCTAGCCTCGCCGTCGACCCCGAGCAAGACGGGAGTGCCGCAGCCCATCGCCTCGAAGAGCTTGGAGGGCAGAACCGTCTCGAATACCGGGTCTGCTCGAAGCATGACGAGCGCGGCGTCGGCTCTTCGCAAAAGAGGCGGAATCCGGTGACGTGGCAGTCTCCCAAGAAACTCCACGTTGTCCAGGCCATCTCTTTGCGCCTTCGTCTCCAGGCTCTTTCGCTCGGCACCCTCTCCAACGATGAGGAAGAGTATGTCCTTGTGCTCTCTTAGCTTTCTCGCCGTCTCGAGCACCGTCCCAATGCCGTGGGCCATCCCCACCGTGCCGGCAAAGCACACGAGAAACTTGTCTTGCCAGCGTTCCTGACCTTCGTCCTTCGCGCCGTTTACATGGAAGAGATCGGTGTCCACGCCGTTGGGGGCGTAGATGATGTTTGAAGCCGTTACGCCTCTTTCCTTCAGAACGGGCTCGAAGGCGCGTGAGACAACTGTCACGCGTTTTGCCCGGCGGTAGAGAGCTCTCTCCAAGACATGGAGCCCGCGAATCGCCGGGTGACCTCCAGGCACCACTCCCACCGCCGAGATCGAGTCGGGCCAGAGATCGCGCACCTCCAGCACAAGAGGCCTTCTCCAGTAGAGGGCCAGAGCCGCCCCGGCTACACCAACGAGGAGCGGGGGGCTCGTCGCGATGACCACATCCGGGCGGGCGCACAAGAAAGGAGCCAGTAAGGTCACGCTCGCGGAGAAGGACGCGTAGGCAAGGGAGCGTAGAACGATGCCTTCGTTGGCCGCGGTGAAGACCGGAGACCTTTGGATGCGGACCCCATGGTCGAACTCCGTCTTGGGGAGGTGGGCCCGATAGCCCGGGTAGACGCGGCCCTCGGGATGATTCGGAAACCCGGTCAATACCGAGACCTGATGCCCCTCATCGCTCCATACTCGTGCCAGGCCGGCAACTCTATTCGCCGGGGCGTTCACCTCGGGTGGGTAGTACTGGCTGACGATCAGGATCTTCATTCGATCGGTAGAAGGGACCAGCGCGCGTGTGGGCCCCTCGAGCAAAGGATCAACCTCGAGGAGTGCGATCTTTCGCCAAAACGGTGCGATACGAAACCCCGCGCCGGCGTCACCAGGATTCCGTCGGGCCTCAATAGCAGCTTCCTGTCGCCCTTGGCCATGATCCACTCGCCCTTTTCGTTTCGCTCCGTCCGAACCCCTGGCGCCAAGGTCAGAGCCACCGAGAAGCGTGCGGCCGCATCCACATGGTCCTCGACCTGCACAGCCCCGCGTAAGAAGCGTAGACGCCGGCGCATGCGCCGAGGGCGGCGGGGGCCGAAGGCCTCCGCCCATCCTTCCATCTCCCAGCCGGAGGGGAAGGGGCGCCAGGTGACCGGGCCCACGCTTGGTCGCCAGCCGCACCGGAAACGGTGCCAGATCTCCGCCTGCTCGGCGTCCCTCGAGCTCGGCGTGGAGTGCTCCGCCGATACTCGGGTTAGCCGTCTCCATTCCGGCTGATGGTAGGCATGGACGCCGGGATCGACGATGAAGCGGTGTCCATCCAGGTCGAGTTCGATGGCGAATAGGTCGCAGTGTGCATGGGCGGGCTGATGCTTGCTTGCAAACTCTCCGTGTCGGACGAAGATGCACAGCCTGTCGGTCTCGAGCCGGCTCAAGCCGAAGGAGTCGAGAGCCTGGCGCTTCCACGGCCCCGAGCTTTCGATGTTGGCTGTCTTTGCCTCGATACCTATCTTCGAGGCGAAGGCCCGCACCGATGGGGTGTCCACCACGGAAAGCGGCGCCGTATCTCCAAACGCCGCAAGGTTGCCGTCCGAATGGGTCATCACGTCGAGTGCCGTCACCGCCTTGGTCGCCGCATGGAACAACTCTTGGGCCGCTCTACCATCGGGCGTCTTTTCCGGCGAAGCGAGCGTCATCAGCAAGTCCATCACGACGTGCAGATGGTAACCCGGTACCCGTTCCTCATGGCCTCCATCCGATAGAAGCTGGCGGCCAAGCTCTGAGGCGAGCCCCTTCCAGTAATGCTGGTGCACCTTTTTTGCCCCGGGACTTGCCAATGCCAAGGAGCCCGCCGCAAGGCCACAATGGTCACGAAAGAGGTGGTTGCCTTCGAGGTGACTTTCCTCGAGAGCCGAGAGGACTAGCGTAGAGGTCGCGATATGGGACGCGGCAATGGCGCGAGCTTCTCTGCTTCCGCTCGCCATGATGGAGGCGAGGTTTAGGATGCGTCCGGCCATCGGGTAGGGATCCCAAAAGGCGCTGGACCAAGGATGAGCTGCTTTTAGATACGCTATGAGCCAGCCCTCCAGTCTGCCTCGCAGAGTCTTGTCGGCGGCATGCCACGCTGCTCTGTACCAAGACAGCTCATGGAGACCGTAGACCCAAAGAGGATCCGCTCGTGGCGTTTTATACGAGGGTGGTCCCGGCAGGGGCTTCTTCTCGGCGAAGAGCGAAAGAATCCCCGAGACAGCCAACAGATCGTGTGTTCGATCATCCCATGGGATGACGGGAGCCTCTCTCGCCAGCGTCGAGAAGTGGGTCTCGGTCGAAGGAAACCGGCTCAGAGCCTGTCCGAGCACTCGTGGCGCAACAAGGCGGCGGAGACGGTAGCTCGGGCGGCCGAAAAGCTGGCCCAAAGAAAGATGCCCAAGGGTGCGGACCCATGTTCCGGGAGCTGCCATTGGCGAGCCTTATGCCAGAACCAGCTGGCTGGGCAAACCCGCCTTGCATGCAAAGAAGTGTGGAAGGTGCGGGGCGGTTGCTCGAGATGCGCCACTACTCTGGATCAGGTGATAGAGTGCGCGACATGAAGAGCTATCCTTCGGAAGGTGAGACCGCCGCTTGTCGTCTGCTCTCTGGTGCCCACAATGGGCGCGTCGTTTGCTCGGAGACTGGCCGGGGCGAATCGAGAATGAAATCCGCTGGCCGCCGCGGCCAACGACGTATCGGCCTCCTTGCCATTTCTGCTGCCTTGTCGTGCATGCTTTTTCCAGAGATGGCTCTTTCGCAAAGCAAGGTGACTGTTCCGGCGAATGTCGGCGTAGGGCCCGTTGGGGCCATGCCGTTTGGTCCCATCTTCCGGGACCAACCGGTACATCCGGGGCTGAAGATCTGGATCGGCGCCGTTCTCGATCAGAAGACGATCCGAGAGAATATCCATCGGGTGCCGGCAGCCTATCGCCAGCAGGCTCGGCAGATGGACGAGCTACGCATCGGGGCCCATATACTGATTCCAGACTCGCTCATCCTGTCGCCGAAGCTTGGGGACACGGGCATTTTGGGCGTGACGTGGCGCCCGATTTCCCTAGGGATGCCGCTAGCCAGAACCGATGGCTTTCGAGCGGGGCTCTCGGCAGGGGCCATTTTGACTTATGCCTTCATCTGGTCCGACACACTGTCGGAGCGCTACACCAACTTCTTGCGCCCCGGGATCGATCTGAAGGCCGAGATGGAGATCAAGCTCCATCCGAAGTTTCTGGTGAGTCTAGGCTGGACATCGCAGCTGCATCTGCCGCAGGAGCTTGGACCAAACCCCTTTGCGGTCGAAGAGACATTCTTGGAAGAGCTTCCCGGCAGTCTCTCTCGCGCCATCTGGCATATTGGGCAGCCCTTCTTGATGCTCCACTATCGTTTCCCTTTCGAAACGAGTATGTAAGCGAAAGGGCGGCCGCTAGCTCCATGTGTCCTTGCTGCTCGAGGGGCTGCTGCTAGGGCACGGGTCCGGCGCGGGTGCAGCGGACAAGAGCCATGCTTTGCTCTTTGACCAGAGCTTGCACCTTGCCGACATCGTACTCGATAGCCCAGGCTTTATACGGCTCACCGGCTTTGGTCGTGGAAGACCAGTACAGGTCATCTACCATCGTGTTCGGGAAATTGACCGAATCGATAGATGGTGAGTATCGACCATAATCCACGATGCTTTGCAGCTCTTTTATGCTCGGAAGGCGCCAGTCGCTGTGGCCGCCCCAGTCCGAAGTGTTGCAGTGCTCGAGCGCCTGCTCCCAGCTCCCAAAGTTCTCAGCGTCGCCCTCACATGCTTCCCCGCTCTGCCCGCCGGAGCAGCCCTGCCACATCAACCCGGTGCTGCTATCTCGTACGACAGGCTCGTTAAGTGCGGGTATCCGGCGGTCGAAGGCAGGGGCCGGCAAGGCACGATCGCCCATGCAGAGTACGGCCCGTTGTTCCCTGTCCGGGTCTGCGGTGTCAATGTAGCCATCTATGAAGTCTACGTACCAAGCCCGTGGGGAATCGGCATCTCCCAGGCTGGAAGCGTCGCTGGAAGACGACCAAAAACGATAAGCGATGTCTTCGATGTACATATTGGGGAAGATGTTCGTGTAGGCGCTTGGTTCGCTCCGGCCGCGGTTGACGAGGGTCGCAAGCTGGCGAATGTCAGGCAGTGTCCAGTGGTCGCTGTAGCCTCCCCAGCTCAGTCGTTCGCAGTAGCTGATGGCTTCGTCTCTCGTCAGAAGCAAGGGCTCCCCGGTTTGGCAGTCCGGCCCCGACAGGCCAGCGACGCAGCCCTGCCATCTCAATCTGGCCATTTCGTCGACTGCGATGGGCTCTTCCTCGTGGTCGGGAAGGGGTCTATTGTCGAACCTGTCGCTCTGTTGCGTGAGAGCTCGATCCCATCCAAACTGCGCGTCCTGACCGTAGAAGTCCGCACTCTCTGCAGGGCATTCGTCCATGGCTTCAC
Source organism: Deltaproteobacteria bacterium (assembly GCA_007128675.1). GTDB lineage: Bacteria > Myxococcota > Myxococcia > SLRQ01 > SLRQ01 > SKWY01. The sequence continues at coordinate 9,067 of SKWY01000194.1, forward strand.
GCGCGTTGTAACACAGCGTTTGCCCTGTATCCGGCAGTACCCCAGTATCAAAATAGAAGGTCTTACGATTCTCGCAAAGACCGTCCGCCTGCGAGACGGCCACCTTCACGTCTTCCCACTGAAAAAGATCCGAGGGAAGATGCGCTACCAGCAAGCCTTCATCCCTAAAAATTGTATCTAGGCGAACGGGTTCAACCTCTTCTCCTTCAATTTCTCCTTCAATGTTCCAGACAAGCCGTGCCCCGTCCTCGAAGCCCGAGCCAAGAACCTCCACCTCTAGATCCAAAGGGTTATCCGGCCATGTGCGGTTCGGGAAGAGAAGCTCTATTCGGCAGTCCGCGGTCGATTCGCTCTCCCTCGGCCAAACATCGCCGACGCTTTGGCACTCTTCGTCGCCGCTCTGGCACTCTTCGTCGTCGCAGCATGAGAGTACCGGGCTCTCTTGGGGCTGGATCTGGACGCTCTCAAGCTCGACTCGTTCCCCACCGGCGGTCGCGAAAAGACGCATGACCCTGGGTTGATCGGAGCCCATGATCCCGGGCACGGGAAGGCAGAAGGCTCCGCTTTCATTCGTTACGACAGGCCCGGCGAGATCTCCTGTCCCAACCACTTGCCCTGTGATGGTCGCATGAGTCCAGGTGAAGCCATCCTTGTTGAAGAGGGTCCCCTCGATGCATCCTCGGGCGACAGGCCATCCATAGGCCCACTGGCTGAAGTGTTCTACATCGGCGCTGACGAAGAGGCGGTCCGTATGGCTGCCTTCCCAGATGTCCGGAAGCTGTTCACGAGTTAAGGGCTCTCCTTCTATGTCCGTCAGGTAGCCTGTCGCCTTCGGGTTCCAACTGCCGAGCGTCGGATCGAAGGCGAGCATGGGGACGAAGATTGCGTTGTTGTTCAAAGAACCTTCATGACTATGGAAAATATCGTCAGGCCAAATGAAGATATCATCTGGCCAGATAAAAATATCGTCGGGCCAGATGAGTTCATCGCGATCGGAGGAGAAGACAACGAGGGAACTCCAGACAGAGTGGGGCAGCTCCATTCTCAGTGTTGCTGGCTCCGGCAGCGAGGAGAAGGGCTCGCCGCCTTCCCCAATCAGCAGAACGTCGCCTACCGCCGCAAAGGAAAGGAGCGGCTCATCCTCACCCTGATGTCCCGAAGCGAAGCCGTCGGCCTCATCCAGGGGATGGAGCAGGCGAGCCCAGGCACGGGCCACCTCGTCAGGTAGATTCTCGATGACGAGAGAGCCGTCGGGAAGGGATGCGAGCGGGCCAAGAGACATCTCTTCGTAGGGGTATAGGTTGATATCGATCCAAAGCGGCGCATTGGGATCGAGGGATTTGTAAGATGTCGTATGCCCATCCACGCTAGCTACGAGAAGCGCCTTGGGAGGCATTTGTTCCTCTGGAATCTCGAGCTTGCCGGTCTCTATCGCGAAGCGACCATCGCCATCGGTAGTAGTCGACAGCTTCTTTGGGGCGCGCAGGTCGCCATCGCCCGCGAGATCGATCCATAGGCTGACCTCCTCGCCAACGGCGGGCCGTGGCTCGGATTCCTCGGAAATTGTGAAGAGGCGCCCCTCGATCTCGTAGGAGAGTGAGACGAAATCCATCTCTCGGCCTGGTTCTGGCGTCGGGTCGCCGGTGCTGTTCTCGACGTAGTCGTTCTCGTCGTTGCCGTTCCCTATGCCGTTGGACGCAGGCTCGTGGCCGCAGCCCCCAAACACCCCGATCAGCAGGAAAGAGGCCAACGCCAAGACGAACAAGCTAGCGTACGCTTGATGCCCATCGGGTCGGTCGATGCTCGAATCTCGTTTCATGGTTCGCCATCCTCCCGTTGGCAGTATAGTTCATTGGAGTCGGTTTGTGGGGTAAGGCCCTTAACTCTGCCTCTAGCCGCCATGCTACAGTGGCGACCATGAGCGAGCGCCGAAACCTCGAGACCGCCATCGCGGCCTTGGAAGCGCAGCGCCAGGTCCTGGGCGATGAGGTCGTGAACGCGGCGCTTCGGCCGCTAGAGGCGCGCCTCGAGTTGATCTCGAGCGAAAGGAGCGAGCAGCGCAAGCTCGTAACCGTTCTTTTCGCCGATGTTACGGGGTTTACGGCCTTGAGTCAGAGGATGGATCCGGAGAACGTGGCCGCCGCCATGAATAGGCTCTGGCGCCGAGTCGATGCCACTTTGCTCGAGCACGGAGGGACCATAGACAAGCATGTCGGCGATGCGGTGATGGCTCTTTTCGGAGCCCCCATCGCCAGAGAGGACGACGCGGAGCGCGCCGTGCTCGCGGCGCTTGCCCTGCAAAGGCTCGTCCCCCAGGTAGCAAAGGAGATCCCCGGTGATGCCACGGGGGCAGCTCTTCGCATGCGGGTCGGTCTGCATACGGGCCAGGTGCATCTTGGCAGGGTTGGCGGCGGTGAGGAGTTTACCGCCATAGGCGACACGGTGAACGTGACGAGCAGGATAGAGGAGGCCGCCTCCCTTGGCGGGATCCTCATCTCGTCGGCTACTTATAACCACGTTCGAGATCGTTTCGAGTTCGAAGATCTCGGTCCCCTCGAGATCAGGGGTCGAACGGAGCCGATAAGGGTCTACGAGGTGAAGGGGACGCGCTCCGATGAGGCAACCTCGCGGCCGGCGGTGGGTGGAGTCGAGGTCCCCCTGGTGGGTCGCGAGGGGGAGCTGCGGCGCCTCGATGAGCTGTGCGCTTCGGTCGTGGATGAGCGACGAGCGGCGATCGTGACGGTGATGGGAGAGGTGGGCCTTGGCGCAAGCCGCCTGCTCTCCGCCTTTGAGGGCCGGCTTCGCGAGAATGAACCTGACGCCGAGATCTTGAAGGCTCGGGGCAAGGTCGGCACTTTGAGCCAGGCTCCCTACCGCGTCCTTCAAGATCTGCTCGCCAGCCGCTTTGGCCTCTCGGGGCGCGAGGATGACGAGGCGACGATAGCGCGTCTCGAGCAGGGCCTGGCCTCGTTGCCATGTCATCATGGGCTGAAGGCCGAGAGCGAAGAGAGCGCCCAGCTCCTCGGGCACCTGATTGGCTCGAGGCTAGATGGCGGCCCCTATCCGTGCGGTCGTTTCGGCGACTCATCGCACCTTAGAAAGAGCGCCTTTCAAGCGGTGACTAGGCTCTTTCGGGCTCTCTCGTGCGACCGATCATGCCTTGTCCTTCTGCTCGAGGATCTGGACTCCGCCGATGATGGTTCACTCGATCTGATAGAAGAATCATTTGCGGCTTGCTCCGATTTGCCGCTGCTAGTCGTCTGTACGGCCAAGCCGCGGCTTATCGATCGGCGGCCCCGATGGTTGGAGGTCGAAAGGAGCTTTCGGGTGGATCTTGGGCCTCTGGACGAGGAGGCATCCGGCCGGATGGTCGACGCCTTGCTCGCGCGGGCGAAGAAGGTGCCCCCACCCCTTCGGGCCAGGCTCATCGAGTCGGCGGGAGGCCACCCCCTCTACATCGAGGAGATGATCCGGCGCCTCATCGAGGAGGAGGTCATAGAGGTAGGCGAGCCCACGTGGACGGTTCACGAGGATAGGCTTGGTGATTTGGAGATTCCAGCTACCCTGACGGCCCTCGTGCAGGCCCGCCTCGATGCCCTCTCGAGGAGCGAGCGCCGCGCGCTGGAGCGAGCGGCAATCATGGGCCGGGTATTCTGGGATGAGGCTCTCTTTGCCCTGGATGTAGAGGCCGGCGATGATCGGGGCGAGGAGAAGGTCGATATCGAGGCCGGTCTTTCGGGTCTTCTGAAGCGTGACCTCGTTCGCGAGGGCGGCGACACCGTCTTCGAAAATGCCCGAGAGTACTCGTTCTCCCAGAGCATCGTGCACGAGGTGGCCTACGAGATGATTCTTCTTCGGCTCCGCCCCCTCCTGCACGAGCGAGCGGCAAGATGGCTTGCCGACCGCGCCGGCGCCGGCGCATCGGTGTGGGCAAGGCGAATTGGGGAGCACTGGGAGGCAGCCCAAAATGGACAGGAGGCGGGAAGGTGGCTTCTACAGGCCGCGGAACAAGCATGGCGAACGCATGTGCTAGGAGATGCGGAGGTTCTCTATCGAAGGTCTCTTGACTGGCTCGCCAGCAGCCAATCCTCTTTGCCACTTCGTTTGGTCGCTATGGAAATGCTGGTCGAGGTTTATTTGGGCTTGATGAAGTGGTCGGAGGCCCAGTCCTTATGTCGAGACATGTGTGAGGAGGCAGACCGCAGTGGTGATCTGGTGGCAAGGTCGAAAGCTTGGAGCAAGCTCTCTCGAATACAACAGGGACGAAGCGAACCTAGACAAGCTTTGGAAGCATCCAACCGCGCCGTCACCCTTGCCCGGGAGGCCAACGACCCCATCACCCTTGCCACTGTTCTTAGGGATCTTGCTTTGTGTCTCCACCGCTCCGGCCGCTACCGCGACGCCATAGCCCCGCTGGAGGAAGCCCTAGAGATAGCGGAGCGAGAGGAACTCGTGCATGAGCGAGCACAGGCCCTTCGCTTGCTGACCAGCGTCCATGCTCCGCTGGGGATGTTCGGCGAGGCCGAGAAGTACTGCCGCGAGGCATGCGCGCTCTTTCGAGACATGAACCACAAGACCTTGCTCACGGCCTCGCTCATCAGCCTCGGAGAGCTTTCCAGAGTACGAGGAGATGCGGCCGAGGCGCTTTCTCATTACGAAGAGGCCCTCTCATTTGCCCGTGAGCTCGGCCTGGCCGGGCATGAGCTGGTCGCGCTCGGGAACAAGGGGGGCTCTCTCGTTGCTCTGGGAAGGGTGACGGAGGCCGAGAGAGTGCTCGAGGAGGTCCTCTCCAGAGCGCCGGAGAAGTGGTACGGCCTGCCGGAGACCTGGCGGTTTCTCGCCGAGGCAAGGCTCGCCAACGATGGGATCGATGAGGCCGTGAGCGCCGCCCGAAAGTCCCTGGAGTATGCCCGTGCGACCGAGTCGAGTGAGATGATAGGCACTTCGTGGCGCGTCCTTGGGGAGATCGCGGCTCGGACAAAGGAGCCCGTCGACGTGGATGGAGAGCCCATGGACGCCGAGGCATGCTTCGAGAAGAGCCTCGAGATACTCGATGGCGCGGGCGTGGGTCCCGAAGCGGCACGGGTGGTAGAGAGCTGGTCTCGCTACTGCTTCGAGCAAAAAGAGACCGACCGAGGGCTGGCTTTGTTAAAGGATGCCCGCGCTCGCTTGGCGGAGCTGAAGAGCAGCCGATGACAGGGTGAGAGGCGAAGGTTCTTACCGCGTGATTGGCCGCCTTCGGTCAAGCGGCTGAAATCACGAAACAAGCGTGATCTGGCGTCATGAGCCTGATGCCGCTTGCCCACAACCTGCCCATGATCGCCGGATCGTTGTTTCGAGAGGGTTTGGCAGCCGATCTATTACGCTGAAGAGGCCGCACTTTCGGGCGTGAGAGAGGCTTTGCCTGGAAGTGGCCTGAAAAGATGCCGAGCGCGATGAGGCGGCCCCTCAATCGCGGGCGGGGGATGCTACTCGAACGATTAGGGCCTGCGGGTTGACATTGCCGGTGCTGGCTTATAGGGCAGTGTACTAATCAGGATGCCGAGGTTGGCGTGGTATCTGGCGATGGGAGAAACCTAATGTACAAGATCTTGATCGAGACCCGAAGGAAGCTCGAAGCTGCGAGCCTGGCTCTTCTCTTGGCCTTCATGGCGATCGGCACGGGAGCCTGCGTTGAGGGAGAGGATGAGATCGCGCCGGACGGAAAGATGCCGCGGGCGCAGATCAATGATGGCGTTACGAGCGAGCCGCCGGCCGATGTCCTGCGGTACTACATCGATCTCGACGAGGATGCGGACCTGGTCTGGTATCCCATCACTAGCGCGGAGCCCAAGCCGCCGACAATCAAGCTGGAGGGCGACGAGGTAGTATTCGAACTGGCCGGCTTTTTCGTGGGAAGGAAGGAGGTCGATGGACAGGAGTACTCGCGCATCTTCCTTCCTGGACATGCTCCCCTCTACGAAGCCGGCAAGCCGGAGCTGCCGCAAGTGCGCGCAAGCTTCATCGTCCCAGAGGACGCCACCGCCGATCTCGAGATCAGGACTGTGAACCATTTCGATCTCCCCATGGCCCCGCCACTCCCGTCGAGAGGTCCTATCTCCAGGTCCGAAGATCCCACATCGATCCCCTATGTCCCCAGCGCTTTCTACGTTCGTGGTGACAGGTACCCGGAAGTGAAAGCCCGCGCCGAGGATCCTTTCGTACTTCGTGCTCTACCCGGCATCCCCGTCCAGGTCCTGCCCTTCGCCTTCTATCCCCTCGATGGCAAGCTGCGTGTGTACACCGAGATACGGGCGAGGCTCTTGGATCCGCAACATGCCACGCGCTCCCTTCCCAATCGCCCTCTTTGCCCGGAGTTCTTGGGCGTCTACGATCGCGTCTTCGCCAACTTCGATCATGTTCGAAGCTACAGCCCCATTGGTGAGCCCGGACGCATGGCCATCATCTCGGTCGATGACTTCGTCGATGATGTGGAGCCACTGGCGCAGTGGAAGAATCAGCGAGGACTCGAGACCGATCTCGTTCCTCTCTCCAGCATTGGCGCCACCGCCCAGGATATACGGAGCTGGATCCATGACGAGTTCCATGGCGAGGACGGCTTGACCTACGTGATCCTCGTCGGTGACGGCAATGACATGCCGACCCTGAAAGGAACGCACGAGCGCGCCGACTCCGATTCCAGCTATGCGATGGTCGCCGGCGACGACTTCTACCCCGATCTATTCGTCTCCAGAATATCGGCTCGCTCCAGCGATGAGGTGACCTCTCAAGTCAACAAGTTCATTACATACGAGCGTGATCCCGTCGTCGGCGACTCCTGGTACCTGCGTTCAATGGGAATAGCCTCCGACGAGGGATGGCCCACGGATTACGAGCGAACCGAGCTCTTGCGCGACTCGCTCCTCGACTACGGTTACACCCATGTGGCAAGGGTCTATGATCCGGGCGCTACCCGCTGGCAGGTTACCGACGAGATCAACAGGGGGGTGAGCATCATCAACTACATGGGCCACGGCTCGGGTTACGACTGGCATACCTCGAGGTTCTCCACCACGGACATAGCCGCCTTGACGAACACCGACGGTGCTTGGCCCTTCATCATAGACGTAGCTTGCCTCAACGGTGACTTCGTGCGCCGCGACAACTCCTTCGCGGAGGCTTTCTTGCGGGCGGGCACGCCGAGCGCGCCCACGGGCGCCATAGCGATATACTCGGCATCCACCTTGGCCTCGTGGGTTCCCCCCACTGTGATGCAGGCCCATATCATCCACGATCTCGTGGTTGGTGAGCAGCGCATTACCGCCGGAGGCCTCTTCTACAGCGGCGCCATGAAGGTGCTCGACGAGTACGCCGGCCGGGAAGGCACCAAGCTGGTGGAGCAGTACAACATCTTTGGCGATGCATCCTTGATGGTGCGCACGCAGCCCCCGAAGATACTGGATGTAAGCTATCCGGAGGCCTTCGATCCCGCCGGCGAGTTCACGGTGAGCGCACACTACGAGTCGGGTGCCGTAGCGGACTTCGCGACCGCGGCCATTTACCAAGACGGTCTCATTGCGTCCGCGCAGTTCTCCAATGAAGGAACCGCCAACATCTCCTACAGCGGTCTGACGGCGGGGGACGCCACCCTGACGGTGACCGCGCACAACGGCGTTCCATACATAGTCGACCTTCCCGTCAACTGGACTGGAAACATTCCTCCGGTAGCCGATGCCGGCCCCGATCAGGTTGCCGAGGAGCTGGCCCTGGTCTACCTGGATGGCACAGCATCGTACGATCCCGATGGTGACGAGATTACGGCCCAGTGGACGCAGGTAGGCGGCCCGACCGTGGATCTCATGGATGCCGATACGCTTACGCCAAGCTTCGTCGTCCCGGAGCTCGAGACGCTGACCACCTTCGTTTTCAGTCTCGTCGTGCATGACGGCGAGTATCCAAGCGCTCCGGATAGGGTGCGGGTCGTCGTGTATGGCAGCATCAATTGGGACATCGAGCTAGTGGCCGGTGACACACCCTTGGACATCCCGGATAACGACAGTCAAGGCGTGACGAGCACCATATGGATCGATGAGGCCAGGGCGGTGACGCGAGGTGAGGTCACGGTCGATATTACGCATACCTACATCGGAGACCTTCGGGTCGTGCTCCGCTGCCCAAGCGGCGCCGAGCAGATCTTGCACGATCGTGAGGGTGGATCGAACGACGACATTCACGGCACCTGGGATATTACGGCCTGTCTCGACGACTCGTCCTCTGGTTACTGGCGTCTTGTCGTGAGCGATCACGCCGCTGCTGACGTGGGCACCATCGACAACTTCGAGCTACGTTTGCAGCTTGGTGAGAGCATGGAGCCGATTGACCCCGAGGATCCCGTCGACCCCGAAGACCCCGTCGACCCCGAAGATCCCGTCGATCCCGAAGACCCCGTCGATCCCGAAGACCCCGTCGATCCCGAAGACCCTGAAGATCCCGTCGACCCCGTCGACCCCGTCGATCCGGGAACGAACTGGGATCTCGAGGTCAGCTCGGCGGATACTCCCATGGATATCCCCGATAACGATCCCGAGGGTATTTCTTCCAGTATGGATATCAGCCTGGCGGGCAGTGTAGTTGCCCTCGAGGTGGACGTGGACATCACGCACACTTGGATTGGCGACCTGCTGGTCGAGCTGGTCAGCCCAAGCGGTACGGTTGTGACTCTGCACGATCGTGAAGGTAGCAGCGCCAACGACATTCAAGAGACCTATGTGATCGAGGAACTCGACGGGGAGCCGGCTGCCGGCACCTGGCGCCTCCTCGTGAGCGATCATCTTTCCTCCGATGTTGGTGTCTTGAACTCCTGGTCGATCCGCCTCGAGGTCGAAGAGGTGGAGGCGGACCTCGAATACATCTTCATTCGGACCTTGACCGACGGAACCCTGCCAATCGGCTGGACCGCGACGGACGTAGAGTTCACGACTGCTGCTGATGGCTACGCGCGGTTCTCGAGCGAGCAGTCGGCCCTGGAGACACACGTGATGGATCTTTCGGAATATGGCTACGTGACTCTCGAGTTCGACGTAGCCAAGTACGGCAGCGGTGGGGATGGCCCCATCACTGTGCATGTTTCGGAAGATGGCGGTTCTACATGGACTGCTCAGCAGTTCGACTCGCCGACTCCAACCGACTCGACTTACGTGACATCGGGTCCGACTCGGATCACCGCAACGGGCGATCAGGTGGCGTTCAGGTTCACAAGAGAAAACAGCCCATCGCAAAAGCGGCTGCGCTACGTCATTCTGAGAGGTAACTAGCCCGAGCTGTTCGGCGCGAGTATCCCCAGAGGCCGAGCAAGAGCAGCGCTAGACCCCAAAGTGGGCTCTTGCTCTCACTAACCCCGCAGCTGCAGCCTACCCCGAGGGCATCGATCTCCATCATCATCTGTGCCGGCTCATCGCCGTTCGAGCCTGGGTCCGGATCGGGATCAGGATCGGGGTCCGGGTCGGGATCGGGATCAGGATCGGGATCTTCGATCTCCACGCAGACCAGCTCTCCATCGATGCACTGCGTTAGGCCCATGCGATCTTCGGTCGTGCAGTCGTAGCCCTCACCCATGGACTCCGGAGTCCCGTTGTCGACGATGCCGTCACAGTCGTTGTCCACGCCATCGCAGACCTCGGTAGTGGGAGTTCCCGGCTGGCAGGTGAGCCAGCCTGCAACGCAGAGCAGCCTGCCGTCGGCGCAGGCGCCAAGCTCACCTTCGGCCGTGCACTCTGCCTCGGCACCCGTCGGATCGGGTCCCTCGCAAAATGACCACGGCGACCACCTGCAATCTTCCATACATTGTCGATGCTGTGAGCCGCAGTCTCCACAGGGTCTGCTTTCCTCTTCACCTGGAGCACACTCGCACTCTACGAGGTTGACGCGTCTTGCGCCGCTGTAGGCCGATGAAAAGTTTCGAACTTGCCTCACGATTCCATAATTGCAGCCCTTGGCCTCGACGACCTCGTGAGCGCCGTGAGAGTTCGCGTGGCCGATGATTAGTATGACGTGGGTGCTGCTGGCAGTGGCGTCTCCGGGGCGGAGGCTGCTCATTGGGATCACATTCCAATAGCTGTGATTGCTCGTGAAGTTGACGGCTCGATATCTATCCACGTTGCAGGCTTCCACGGGGCGAGGATTCGGGACTTGCCACGCCTTGGAGACGAACCCCGAGCAATCGGCACCGTAGGTTCCCTGGTGCGTGCAGTCGGGGCAGCCCGATGAACCGGGGTTGGGGGTGCACTGCCCTGGGCTGCAGTTCGCGAGATCCGGCGCGCAGCCGTCCCGGCACCAGCATTCACCTCCCCACTTATACGAGAACCCTTCCCCCGAGGTTCCTCGGCAGACGATTGCCTCGGGTGATTCCTGGGGCGGCGCGGCCAGGATCGCCAACGCCGGCCAAAGAATCGCGAGTGACAGAGTGAACCGTAGCGTCGCGCGGGTCATGGCCACCCCATGTAAAACCGCATGAGGGCTACTCCCTGAGGGGAGAAAGCCATTTGAACAAGCTCTCCTTCTCCTCCAAGACGAAACTCTACTCTTTGGTCGAGCGCGGTCAGCACCCAGGGGCTCTCTCTTCGCGCGAGCTCCTCCAGGTTCTCGTTGAGCATCAAGAGCTGATATTGCTCGAACACGAGGGGATAGGGTTCCTTGTGCGAGAACTCGGCTTCGTGCAGGACAATATAGACGTTGCCACTGGCGTCCTGATCCAGCCAAACGATCCGGCGGATTGGCGATGGCGCCGCGAGTGTTACAGGCGCTTTGCTCGCTGGCTCGTTTGGCTCGCTAATCGATAAGCTCACGCCGCCTCGTCGGTCGAGCTTTGCGTGTAGGCTTCGATTTGCAAGCGTGGGCCTGCCCAGCACGATGCGTCTTTGAGCGGGCTGGAGCTGACGATCGAGAACGCGTACGCTGTACCGATTCTCCACCTCCAGCCAGACGCCGTCGGGCCTTGGAAACATTGCAGTGATTAGACCGCTATTGGTGATGCCCCGTCCTTCCAGGTCGACCTTTGCAATCAAGGCTCCACCCATATCCAGCACGAGCAGGGTCCTGGTGCCGAGACGGTCGAGCACGAGAATTGCTTGGCCGTCGAAGATCTCCAGGTCGTCGTAGGTAGGCGCGGGGAGATCGATGGATCCGACGAAGTTGCCGTCGGGGTCCAGGTTCAGGACGCGTTGGTTGACCTGGTCCAGGATCAGCACTCCACCACAGGGCTTCATGGCAAAGCTCTTTGGCCCCTCGCTATCGCCCTCCTCCCGTATCACGCGACCTACGACTTCGTCCCAGGAAGCAAGAACCCAGGGTTGAGGCAGATCCGTGGAAAGGTGAGCGCGAGCCGTGGTGGTCATCCCGAGACAAAAGATTGAGACCATGGCTCCGCAAAGCAAGCTCTTCATTCTTTTGGTCCTTGCGCTTCCTGTCTTCATTGATCTCTCAGCATGTAAAGCTCCGTGTCGGCTCCGTCCAGCTTCACTGTGATCTCGTAGTTGGCGAGATTCTGGTCGAAGCAGTGTTCTGTAACTCCTACGTATACCTCCAGCGTGTACAGGCCGTCTTCCTCGGCCAAGAACTCGTGCTCCGGGCATCTATACCGAGGTGGCGGATAGGTGCAGTCTATCTCGTCGTCGGCCTCGTAGAGTTCCTCGCCATCGGGGTAACGGACTCGGAGCCGCGTATCCGCCGCTGTGGCCGCGTCAACGGTATCGACCATGACGAACACCTGCTGGCCGCTTTGCGCGAAGAAGGCGAACTCGTCTCGAATAGCGTGATGGTCGCAGCCGTGGAGGCTGGCGCGAGCCGGACTCTCGGTCAAATAACCCAAAAGCAGAGTGGCTTCTCCCTCTCCCTGTGCTCCCGGTCCCGCTCCATCGAGAAAGAGATCGTAAGCACTCCCTGCCAGGACATCGACCCTGATTAGCGTGCCGAGATCCGCCGGAGCGCCGTCTAGCCCACATGCGATCTCGGCTTCCGGAGAGGCACAGTAGGAGGTGCCGTCGAGATCCTCCTTGCGGGCATGTAGGAGCGTGTGAAAGTTCGTGTCCGGATGAGCGGTGGTAGCGACCAGGGTCCCCGTCCATGGCGCCGTGAATCGAAACAGCGCTTCGGGGTTGCCCTCGTCAGGAGAACAGCTCCCATGGTGGCTCGACGTGCTAGTTCTCGTATCCGCGATGAAACGCCGGCCGGTCAGCAAATCGGGCGTGATGTTCTCGACTATGCCCATTCCTTCGCAGACTCCCGGCTCATGTAGGCCAAGCGCAAAGATGCCGGATTCGTCATCGGCCGTCCCCACGAGCACCTTGTAGTGATTCCCGGCTTCCACGGGGATGGTGAGGCTGGCTCCTGGGTTGCCTTCGGCGCAGCCGACTACCGGCCCTTCGCAATCTCCTTCTCGTACCTCTATGACGGTATCCGTTCTAGTTGATGGATGAGCCGTTCCCAGGACCAGATCGCCGGTAAAGGACGGAGTCAGGCTGGTGATTACCGCTCGTTCTCCCTGGAGAGAGCCGCAGCTCAAGGAAAGTCCCTCTTCGGCCAAAAAGGAGTAGCCGAAGAAGAGCTCGGAGCTTCCAATGAGGTCGGTCAGGTCGACTAGCGAGACGCACTGCTGGTTGGGAGGGTGGTCTCCGTTTTCTTCCTCGCCGTTGCCGGGCTCCTCCTCACCGTTGCCGGGCTCCTCCTCACCGTTGCCGGGCTCCTCCTCACCGTTGCCGGGCTCCTCCTCACCGTTGC
>SKWY01000125.1 GCA_007128675.1 Deltaproteobacteria bacterium
ATATGCGTACGATACGGAGAGACTGGTCTTGCCCGTGCCTCCCTTGAAGTTCAAGAACAACTGGCTCCGCGGTGTCATCCTCTCCGGCCAAATATCGAGCGCGTTTCTATAGAAAGAAAGCTGCTCGGGACCATACCCATCGCTCCCCTTGCGAAGGAGCGCTAGATCATTCCGCTGCTCCAGCTCACCAAGCCGTCTTTCCGTAAGGCCCAGTAGCTTCGCAAAGCGTCTTCTCGAGTAACGGATCTCCAAGTCCAGTTCTCCAAGGTTGGGTCAACTGTCAGAGCATACTGCTCGCACGCGTAGAAGCTATCGTGAGAGCCAGAACAACGTCCTCGCCTTCTTCCTTCTCCGGCAGAGGCAATGTCGAAAGAACCTTGTGCACCAAACGACGCACCTGCGTATCCGGGTCACTCTTCAGCGGGTCCAATAGCGGCCTGCTCGAAATGCTCTTGGCCGTCGCCACAGCCAAGATGCTGCGCCGCCGTACGACTGGGTCCGGATCCGAAAGGCCGGCGCGAAGATATGCAGCCAGCTCCTCCTCGTTCCCTTCCAACAAACGAGCAGCGGCTTCGTAGGCCGCGGAGCGAACTACCGCTTCCTTTGCCTTCAGCCACGGCCTGACGGCACCGATGGCCCGGTAGTCGCCGGTGCGGCCCAGGAGCACGAGAAGCGATGCCTTGAGGTAGACGCTCTCTGCCGAGGCCAGCCCCGCCGCCAAGGCGCCAGCGGCTCCTTGGCCTTCCAGGGAAAGCAGCCTGCGCGCGGCGCGTAGCCGTACACTAGAATGACCTTGGACGACCTCATCGGCCAAGGCCTCTACGAGCGCACTTCTAGAGTGCGAAGGGTTCATCGTAGAGCCTCGAGACGATCTAGTCGAAAAGGGCTCGTGGCATGAAATCAGCTCCAGCCCCACACTCGAGGACTTTCGAGGTCCGTGCCCACGATTCACATCGATTTCATTCCTATTAGAAACCCTGTCTTTGGACGACGCATCATCCTTCGCCTCGTCCCAATCCGTCAGACCGCGAGGCTCTGTTCCAGGGCCAAAATCATCCTCCAGCAGGCTAGAGTCTTGGAGCTGCCCTTTTGGAGTGCTCGTTGCTTGGTCGCTTTGCAGGACGGCCAAGGAATCACGAAGAGCCTGCTCTCGCTCCTCGCTCCTCGCCCTTTCACCCTCTAGCGAAAGAATCTCGGCCCGTAGCTCGGCGATAAACTCCGCCAAATCCGCGGCCTCTGGCCCGTCCTCTCTAACGAGCCTCTGCCAGCTCGCCACCTTATCGAATAGGCGCTCCCGACTAGCGGACATCTCGTCCAGACGACGCCGAAGGTTCTCAATGTAGCGATCCTTCGCCTGGCTGCGCTCCTTGCCCATGGAGACCTCTTGTCGCAGCTCGAACAGCTCGTCTCGATCGGGTGCAAGGCCAGAACGCTGCGATGAAAGCGGCTGCTCGCCACGAAGATTCTCCGCTCTATCAATTCGTCTCCATAGCGAAAGAATCTCCGCGTTTGCCTCGGCCAACGCCTCCTGTACCTCACCCAGACGCCTAGCCTGCTCGGCCTCGCGGGCAGTCGCAAACGCAAGAGCCTCCCTGGCTCTATCAGCTTCGGCTCTGGCCTCCCCAAGGCTAGCCTCGAGCCACTCGACCCTACATTCCAGAAGCAAGGATGCCGAAGTATCCATTTCCTCGCCGTAGCCTGACGAGCCTGGTGCCCTACGCTCCATATTGGCGAGGCATTCTGCATCCCTGCGATCCGTCATTTCGTGCCTAGCTCGCTTTCGCCGTCTTATGGGGTTGGACGCTCTCACTACGGTTCTGCCCCGTGCAGATTGTCCGGCGTCAACTGAAATCACTTAAGCTTCGAGGTGGAACTCTCACCGATCACTCCATGAGCGAAATCAACGGTACACGAGCCTGAGTCCCGGCGTCGAGCCCTGCGCGAAATTGGCGGCGTATTCATGGTAGATAGGACGACTATTGGTCAATGCCGAGCTTTCGGGTTCGGCGCAAGATGTGTATTCGTGATCGTGTGATATGAGAGCCTCGTGAGCGAACAGCTCGGCAATTACCGCCTCCTCAAGCTATTGGCCACCGGAGGGATGGGAGAGATTTGGCTTGCTCGTCAGCAGGGCCTTGCCGGGTTCGATCGTCTTGCCGTGGTCAAGCGGATCCTTCCTCATCTGGCTCGAAGCCGGAAGTTCGTCCGGATGTTCGTCGACGAAGCTCGCCTAGCCGCCAATCTATCTCACCCACACATCGTTCCCATCTATGACTGGGGAAGAATCGGAGAGACGTTCTACATCGCGATGGAGTACGTGCATGGAGAGAACCTGCGCGTTGTCAATCGTGAGTCTTCCGCCCGCCCCGCGGGAGCGATGCCTCCATACTTGGTGGCAAGAGTGATCAGTCAGGCAGCCGAGGCTCTCGACTACGCGCATACTAGGAAGGATGAGCGAGGCCAATCGCTAGGGATCGTTCATCGAGACATGAGCCCGCAAAACCTAATCCTCTCCTACGAAGGTCAAATCAAGGTAGTCGACTTCGGAATCGCCAAGGCCGTCGGTCGCACGACTCACACCCGTGTCGGAGATCGCAAAGGCAAAATCGTATACATGTCTCCCGAGCAAGTTCGCAGTGAGGAGCTGGACCATCGCTCGGACATATTTTCCTTGGGAATAGTGCTATGGGAGCTGTCGACGGGTGCCCGGCTCTACCGAGAGCAAGAGAGCGAGTTCCTCGTACTCCAAGCCATATGCGAGCAAGAGCCTCCCCGCCCCAGGGACGTAAGGCGAACCGTACCCACGGAGCTGGAAGCGATCATCCTTCGTGCCCTGGAAAAGGACCCGAACGATCGGTATCAAACCGCCGGTGAGATGCACCTGGATCTGGAACGCTTCCTTCAGGCCTCCTCGCAGGTGGTCTCCTCCAACCATCTGGCCGAGTACATGCGGGGGCTGTTCCCCGAGCGAGAAGAGCGGTTCAGCATTCTAAAGGGGGAAAAGAAGACTCCCGATGAGAAGCTTCTCTCTCGAATGTCCTCGCTATTCGAGGAGCCACGTTCATCCTCCTCGCCCGCCGGTGGCCGGCATCCGTCCCAGCCATCGAGAGGAGGCAGAGAGCCGACTCCGAGCTTCGTCCCTCCTCCGGTGCCCCCTCCTCTACCGATCTCATCCAGCCAGAAGCAGCCCCCTGCATCCCGCCTCCACTTCGAACGAGAGGAAGCAATAGGGTGGCTAGATGAAGCAAGGGACGTTCCCTCCGCCGACCGCCTCGATTCTCGTGCCAGCTCACCCCCTGAACCTCCATTGGCCCATACGGACGATGAGGACGACATCGATCTTGCGAATGTCGTCGATCCGTACGCCGAGGAGCCTACCCACTCTCTTGCCGCTCCGAGTACCACCGGCCGCCGTGGAGGGTACGATGTCGGCTTGGAAGAATCTCTTGAGTGTGGGCCTGAACAGGAACTCTCCATCGAAGAGCCTGCTGCCTCCCGAAGCAGGGACCGGGCCAGAACGAGCAGCATGCCTGGAGAGAGCGGGCCGCCTTTCCTCTCGGGCTTGAAAGGCAGACTGGAGGACACCAGGCACCTCGTTGCCACGGCCTGGTACTCGCTTCCGGGACGTGGACGCCTTGCCACAGGCACGTCATCCCTGTTCCGGCTCGCGGGCCTTGCAACGCTCCTGCTGTGTACTGCCTGGCTCTTGAGTGGGATAGGCAGATCTCTTGCTCCTTCGTTGAACCTGGAAAACACAAGCCAGATAGTCGACGGGCTCAAGGAACGAGTAGTACCCGCAAGGAAGACATCGATAAGGATAGTCTCATTCCCCCCGAGGGCGACCGTGGTGCTCGACGGTGACGTGGTGGGAATAACTCCTTACGCCGACCGTATAACTAGGGCCGAGGCGATTGAGGTCGAGCTGCGCAGCCCGGGATATCAAACCTGGCGACGGACGGTTATCGTTGGCGACGACGACCTCGAGCTAGAGGTCCCCCTTCAGCGAAGATGAGCTGGGAGGGCCAGTCCTCGATGTCTCATTGACAGAGACTCCATACTCATCGATTGTCCACCCCCAAGAAGATGAAGCTCTGGTCAGCACAGTTCGCGAGCCTCTTGAAGGACGAAGGCCTACGCCGAGGCACCCGGCCGGTGCTTCGTTTTCTTCTCTTGCTCTTCTTGATCGTGGTTCTGTTTTCTCTCCTCTTTCATCTCCTCATGATCCACGTGGAGGGACAGACCCATCCGTGGATAGCGGGACCATACTTCGTGCTCGTTACCATGACGACCCTGGGCTTCGGAGACCTCGTCTTCGAAAGCACCATTGGGCGCATCTACTCCGTCCTGGTGCTGATGTCCGGGGTGGTGTTGCTCTTGTCCGTGCTGCCCTTTCTCTTCATTCGGATGGTCTACTTGCCATGGCTGGAGGCTCATAACAGGAACCGCGTAGCCAAGAGTGTCCCACCCGACACAAAAGGACACGTGATCATCTGCTCCTGGGACGCTTTGGCGCAGGGACTGATAGGAAGACTTCGGGCCCAAAGGATACCTCACGTGGTCATAGAGCCCAGCCCCGACAAGGCGGCAGATCTGCACGAAGAAGGCTGGCCAGTGCTCCTGTCGAAACGAGACTCGCGGCAGAGCTTCGAGGCGCTGGGGGTCGAGAGAGCCAGGCTCATCGTGGCCAACGTGGGAGACGCGGAGAACACGAACATAGCCCTAACCATTAGAGAGGTTTCGTCAGGGGTGCCCCTGTTGGCCTTCGTGGACAAGGAAGACTCGGTGGACATACTCCAGATGGCTGGGGCGAATCAGGTGGTCTCGTTGAAAAACCTTCTGGGAGACCATCTGGCCACGCGAGTGAATGCCGGGAACGCCCAGGCCCACGTATTCGGACGGTACCACGAGCTTCACCTTGCCGAGTTTCCCGCTCACAACACACCCCTGGCTGGAAAGACCGTGAAGGAGACTCGCCTGCGTGAGGTCATAGGTTTGCGGGTATTGGCCATATGGGAGAGAGGCAAGCTGATGCCCGCTCGTCCCACAACGCTGCTCTCCCATCAAAGCGTCCTGGTCGTGATGGGATCAGAGAAACAAATCGCCGCCCTCGACGAGCTGATGATCATCTACGACCCCAATCCAAACCCTATTCTCGTCATAGGCGGCGGAGACGTGGGACGAGCCACGGCCAGCGCCCTAAAGAGGAGGGGTATTCCGGCAAGCATCATCGAAAAGAATCCGGGACTGGAGGAGGCAGCATCGATGGTGGCCGACAAGGTTTTCATAGGCGACGCAGCCGATCTTCGCGTCCTCGAGCTGGCCGGCATAGAAAGGTCCCCGTCCGTCGTTTTGACGACTCATGACGACGCTATCAACATCTATCTCGCATTGTACTGCCGCCGCCTCAACCCAGAGCTTCGAATCGTCAGCCGAATCACACATGAGCGCAACGTCGAGGCCGTTCACCGCGCTGGAGCTGACCTAGTGCTCTCGCATGCGTCCTTGGGGATAGGCATTGCCTTGGCGGCCCTTCAAGGTCACGAAGCCGTACTCATAGGAGAAGGCATCGACCTCTTCACGATCGAGCTTCCCGACGCTCTTGCCGGGCGCACCCTCGCCGAAAGCATGATAGGCGAGCGAACCGGACTGAACATCATCGCTGTTCGCAGCGCGGGGGAAATAGTCGAAAACCCGCCGGCAGACCACCTCCTCGAACCTGGCTGCGAGCTTCTGGCATTGGGAACCCCCGAGCAGCTCGAGGCCTTCCACACGCTGGTCTCGGGGAAGGCCAAAGCAGTGCGTCGTAATGGCCCGAGCAAGGTTCGAGCAGCCTGACCAACCCCGAAAGATTCGAGTGTACCAGTATGAAACCCTATCTCGAACTACTGCGCCACGTAATCGACAATGGAGTCCGGAAGACGGATCGCACAGGCACTGGGACCTTGAGCGTCTTTGGCTATCAGACAAGGTTCGACCTCTCCAACGGTCGCTTCCCGGTCGTAACAACGAAGAAGCTCGCCTTCAGAGCCATGGTCCACGAGCTGATCTGGTTCCTGCGTGCGGAGACGAACACCTCCTATCTCACGCAAAATGATGTCCATATCTGGGATCCATGGGCGGATCCAAACGGCGAGGTGGGCCCCCTTTATGGTGTGCAATGGAGATCCTGGCCCACTCCAGAAGGAGGAAGGCTTGATCAGCTAGCCCAAGTAATCGATCAGATTCGTGTTGATCCCAACTCACGCCGACATCTCGTCAGCGCCTGGAACGTCTCGGAGCTGAACCAAATGGCTCTTGCTCCATGCCACGTACTCTTCCAGTTCTATGTTGCGGGCGACCACCTGTCTTGCGGGGTATATCAAAGAAGCGCCGATCTCTTCCTGGGCGTCCCCTTCAACATCGCCTCTTAT
The DNA here is from genome assembly GCA_007128675.1 of Deltaproteobacteria bacterium. GTDB lineage: Bacteria > Myxococcota > Myxococcia > SLRQ01 > SLRQ01 > SKWY01. The sequence goes on from SKWY01000125.1 coordinate 6,411, forward strand.
GCCTTGCTTACCTGCTTCGTTGCCAAAGTGGTGGGCAAGAAGCCCGGTGAGCTAGTCTACACATTTGGAGATGCACACATCTATTCGAATCACCTCGACGTGGTCCTGGAGCAGCTCTCCCGGGAGCCATATCCAGCGCCCACACTCCGGCTGAATCCAGCAATCGATAGCCTCGACGATTTTCGGGCCGAGCATGTAGTGCTCGAAAACTACGTTCATCACCCTGCCCTCAAGGCGCCAGTGGCGGTCTAGATGCGAGTATCTCTAATCGTTGCATACGATAATAGGGGAGTCATAGGTAGAAATGGGAAGTTGCCATGGCACCTTCCCAAGGATCTCGCTCGATTCAAGGCTCTTACCATGGGCAAGCCCATAATCATGGGACGAAGAACCTTCGAGTCGATAGGCCGCCCCCTGCCCGGAAGAACGAATATCGTAATGACCCATGGAAATGGGCCGAAGATGGATGGAATTTATCTAGTCGAAAGCCTGAACGAAGCCCTTGTTCTTGCTCGAACGACTGGCGCCGATGAAGCCATGATAATCGGCGGCGCGAAGGTCTATGAACAGGCCCTGCCACTTGCCCAGCGAGTCTATGCAACGGAGGTC
>SKWY01000061.1 GCA_007128675.1 Deltaproteobacteria bacterium
AGAAGGTGACGTAGATGAGGTGTTGAAAAACCTCCGACGTGCCTACTCTACGAACTGGCTTGGAGCTTCGCTAGCACCTCTCGAAGATGGGAGTCCACTTGTGCCGCTATCTCTTCTTCCAGCACTTCCATGCTCGTTGGCGGCTGATTGCTCGAAAGCTCCGTGGCAACGAAGGTGGCACTGCCTACGAAGAGAGCTGCAAGAGTGATGGTGAGAAGCTTCATGACATCCTCCAGGGGTAGGTAAGAGCTGTCGATTGGCTACCTTCACCTACACGCTACGACACTGAGGAGGATCGTCAATTTTCTGGGCGTCGTTACGAGAGCAGGGACCCGAAGTCATCACTTTTTGAAGAGCTTGCCAATGAGGCCACCCTTCTTCTCTTGGCGGGCCCTTATCAACCGAAGCTGCTGCTGGGCCTCGGAGTGGGTAGGATGGCGAGCGAGTACGCGTTTGAATAGGCGCAATGCTTCCTCGAGATTGTCTTCTTGGACGGCCATCATGCCCAAGAAGAAGTTCGGCGCCGCCATTGTGTTGTCCGTCTTCAGTGCACGCTCAATGTCCTCCAGAGCTTCCTTTCTGGCGCTTTCCCCCCTGGCCCGAAAACGTGCATAGCCACGCCAAGCGTAGAACTCGGGCTCCGAGTTGTTGAGCGATATCGCCTCCTCGAACTTCTCCAGCGCCCGGTCTGGCTTTCCCGCCTTCATCAGCTTCTCGCCGTCCTGGAAGCACTTTTCCGCCTTCAAGATGGTCTCTACATCGGTTGGGAGACCCTTGGACTTTCGGTCCAAGAAGACATCGTACTCTTCCCGGCGTTCCTTGCTCGATAGAACCTCGCGTGCCTCGCCCAAGCGAGCGAAGATCTCCTCGAGAAGGCGCCTTGCCTCTCCAAGGTTCTGGCCTCCGAATCGATCCACGTGCCAGCGGCTGGCCGCCTCTCGATAGGCAGCCTGTATGGCGGAGGAGTCAGCCATGGTCGTTACCCCCAGAACCTCGTAGAGCGTCGCATCTTGGACTCTCTTGTGCTCCGCCTCGATGGAGGCTTTGGCGGAGCGTTCCTCGGGGGTAAGGGAATCATCGCTCGCATGGGTTCCCGTTGGACCGGATCTGCCTGCCTGTGCCGAGCTAGGCGTCACGGGAGAGGAGGGGGCAGAGGCAGGTGGGGAGGATTGCGCAGGGTCTTGTGCGTATCCTTGTGGCGGTGTGGCTCGAGGCTGTTGTTCGGAGCCCGCCGTCTGAGGCGACTTTTGGAGCGTAACCAGACCAGTTCCAACGAGAGCGAAAAGCAGGGCGAGATCTTGATCCCGCGTGCTTGCCAGAACTTCTTCCAGGGTTGAGCTGCCGTCGATCACCGCGGTCAGCTGCTCACCGGGCGTGCTCTTTCGCAAGATGAACATCTCGCGGTCCATCAGCGGAGTGCGATGGACATATGCCTTCTTCCGTGCATCGAGAAAGGACTTGATGCTCGCTGCCGGGTAGTGGTGAGCGATGCCGCGAATCACCATCTCCAGAGGGTGCACGACATGGTCTGGGCTGCTCTCCGCCCCATCGGGATCTACCTCGAACCTCGCCTGTCCATCCGCCCAGCCAAGAGCTCCGATAGCCACGGCGCAAACCTGCTCGCCAAGAGCCTTTTGAACATTTGGGCGGCTCATTACCTTGCTTGCCACCAGGGCGTCTCCAATGCCGATTCGCTGGGTCTTGGCCAGCTCGACGGCCTTTGCGAAGGCTGCTTCCTCGAGCTCACCTCGGGCTACCTGCATTCCGCCCGCATTCTCCTGTTTGAGATTGCTAGTCGCGAAACGAAGCCTGCCCTGGAAGAAGGTAAACCTGCGACGCCCCTTCCCGCGAATGATCTCGAGATGTCCGCTGGCTCGTTGCTCGTACAAGCGAGCGAAGATGCGGTAGACGGGGTCTCGGCGAAGATCGCTTTGAAAAGGCTCGGCCTTTGGGAGCGCAGGCTTCTTGATCCGAGGCCTGCTGGCCGGAGCCTCTTGCTGCCGGGGTTCGAGGTTTAGGCGCTTCGAGATCAGGGACTGAAGAGCGGGAACATCGAAGGGCTTGGGCAAAAAATCGCCCTTTAGTTTGCTCCAGACGTCTCTTGCCACCGTGGATTGCTTCATTACTCCACTGACGGCGAGCATGGGAACCGCTGTTCCGCCAGGTTGGGCACGGATCTTTTGGCCTATGGTGTAGCCATCGCTGCCAGGCAGGAAGAGATCGATTATCACGAGATCCGCCGGGCTCTTCTGGAAGATGGCGCTTGCCTCGGCCGGGTTCGTCACGATCGTGGTAGATAGCCCAAGGCCGTGGCAGGCATCGGCCATTGCCTCCGCCGCTGCTTGCTCGTCGTCGATTATCAGAACCGTTTTTGACATGGACTGAGCTGCTAGGTTAGCGCAAATGCACAGTGCAGGGCAGCATGGCGAGGGGCACTGCCGGCTGAACCCAGAGAAATGGCCCCAGTGATTCGAGGAGCTTGGTCAGAGCAGGAGCAGCTAGGGTCTCTTCGAGTAGCCCGCCTGTCAATGGCCGGCCTCTACCGGTGAATGCGGCCAGTGGTCCTTTCAGGCCGCTGTACAACGTCACGTCGACTACGTGATCGATAGCGATGTTGGCCTCTTCCTTGGCACGCTCGACGGCGTCCTGAAACGTACCTACTTCATCGACGAGGTTCCTTCGGACCGCTTGCGATCCGGTCCAGGTTCGGCCGCGAGCCACCAGCTCCACCTGTGCCGTACTCAGATCTCGACTCTCGGCGACACGCTCGATGAACTTGCCGTAGGAGCTGTCCACGTGGGACTGCACGGCCATTCTTTCTTCGTCGGACCAGGGCCTGTCGACACCGAAGAGATCGGCGAGCTCACCGCGTTTGAGGGTGACGCTCCCTACTCCTACCTTCTCCAGAAGCCCGGACAGATCCACGCTTCCCGCGAAGACCCCAATGGATCCGGTGATCGTGGAAGGGGCGGCCACGATGTGTCGGGCGCCCGCGGCCACGTAGTAGCCTCCGCTCGCCGCCAGGGTGCTCATTGAAGCTATGACGGGCTTGTTGGCATCAGCCTCTCTTGCGGCACGCCAAATCAGGTCGGCTGCGTGGGCCTCTCCTCCAGGGCTGTCGATTCTAAGAATGATGGCGGCGATGGACGGATCCTCGGCGGCGCGGTTCAGTGCCTCTACGACGGTCGTGGAGCCGGTGACGTCGCCCCTAAAAGGACCAGTGGGCGTTGGACCCAGCACTATGCTTCCCGTGATTGGTATGATGGCAATGGTAGGAGGACGACCCCATCTTCTATCCGCAAAGAGTCTCTCCCCATATCCGTGGACGATTCTAGGGCTATGGCCATAACCCTCGAGTATCGAGCTGAGCTCATCGGGGTAGGCTATGGCATCGATGAGCCCGGCTTCGATGGCCACTTCGGCATCGTAGATGCCTTGGTCGAGAGCTGCCTCGATCTGGGTAGAATCCAAACCAAAGCCTTCTGAGGTTCCATCGAGGTAGCGCTGCCAAGTGTCCTCGAGGATGGACTCCAAGACCTCTCTGTGTGGTTTCGAGATATCCGATCGTTCGAATGAGTCGGGAGTGGTCTTGTACTCGCCTGCTCTGACGAACTGTGGATTGACCCCGATCTTCTCGAGCCCGTCGGCGAAAAAGGAAGCGGTGAGCGTTAGGCCATTGGCAATCAGAGCCGCCGTTGGCGCGGCGATTACTCTGTCGCCACTGGAAGCGAGATACAGAGTCCAATCATCTGCGCCGTCTAGATAGAAGTAGACGCTCTTTTCGGCATCGCGCAGGCGGCCTACCGCTTGGCGAAGCTCCTCTACCTCTGGGAAGGAGAGCATTGCCCTGCCTGAAGTGCGAATGATGACGGCGTCGATCTCTGGATCTCGCCGGGCCTGGTCGAGGAGCCTGATGATGTCTATGAAGGGATCGCGTCTGGGAGAGGGAATGAGTCGCCTATCTGCGGGAGACAGCATCTCTTCCAGGTTTAGGAGCACCTGCTCGGAAACCACGATTGGGCTTCGGTATCTGGCGGTGGAAAGACGCATGGCAGCGTATGCGTTGTCTCGCAGGGTGCCGGCCGGGACATGACCAACGGTTGCGCCGGCGGTCGGTAGATCCAGTGTAATGGCGAGCTGCAGTCTAACGTCCTCGGGATCGCCTCCCGTCAGAGGGTGCAGGACTTGTCCCGACATGAGAATGCCGTGATAGAGGCGAACTCCAATTGCCCATGAAAGGAGTCCATCCATGTCCAAGAAGTTCTCCTCATGTCGCCAGATGCGGTCTACACCCAAGGTGAGACGATCGCCAAGAGCGCGTAATCCAAGGCCCGCGGCGTAGCTGGTTCTGTCCGTGTATCCCAGATCGCGTGCACGAAACGACCAAGAAAACCAGGGGTGGGCACGTCCAGCGATGCCCACGTCGTAGGACGCAATTGCTTCGTCGGATCCGGCGAGTGTCAGCCAGCGAACCGAGCCACCAAGTGAAAAGGATCTTTCTCCCAAGGCGAAGCTGAGCTGGGTGCGCCGTTGACGGCCTATGTCTTCACCGTCCAGCCATTCCTGACCGAAACCCAGGGCAAGGAGACCGAGCCTACTGCCGTAATGTAGGCCTGTGTTTCTTGCGCCATCGGCGCGCAAATAGGAGAGCCAAAGCTCCGAGCCCTCCATGAACCCCAGTCCGGCTGGGTTTTCGCGTGGAGCCAGAGCGTTCTCCGTCAGTGCACCGGTGAGCCCTGGTATCACCAACCCTGCCTCTGCGTCCGGAACCGCGGCTTTGAGGAGCGAGGGAATCATCAAGGTAAGGAGGGCTGCGGTGGTCAGCTTGCTCACAAGCCTTGATTCGCGAAAGAAGGGGGCCTCTCGGGTATTCTCAGGACGCGTTTGCATGGCTGTCTAGTTATTTGTGCGAGGGAGGAAGGTCAACGGCTTTGGCTTACAATCCGAAGCATTGGAGCTAGTTCAAAGAGGGCAAACAAAGGCGGACCTTTGATGCTCCATCGTGGTAGCTTCTCTTGCCGTGGACAGATCGATGCCTAAATGGGCCGGAGAGCTAGCCCGGAGATATCTTACGCGGACGATTTCGACGTTCATCTTGCATGGCAACGTCCGGGACCTTCAGCCCATCGACCAGAATGGAAACGCTCGTTTCGTTCCCCTTCGCAGGTTCCTTACCGATGAGCTTTTCGCGGAAAGGGATCTGATAGTCGTATATGACCGCTCGGCGGGCATGAGGGGGGATACGCGGGGGCAGCATGAGGATCTGCTACGTGCCGTGGCTGCCTACGATACGGTGCACGGAACATCGTTTGCTTCCGGGCTTCCCAGGGATCCGGCTCGGGCGCTGCAGATTCTCGAGAACTACTTGAGGGTCCGTAGCGGTGAAGGCAAGCGAATGGCGGTGATAATCGACTTTGCCGAGACAGTTGCACCCGCTGGGCCGCCAGGCAGCATGGGCGCCGAGGATCGCTTCTCCTTGGTGACTTTGCTCAAGTGGGCCCACGACCCACAGTTCTTGGACTCGGATCTTTCGATCTGCCTCGTGGTGGAGAATCTCGCCGAGGTATCCCAGCGCCTCGCGAGGAGCCCCTATGTCGCGAGCATAGAGGTGCCCTTGCCGGATGTGACGGAGAGACGTCGTTACCTGGACGTCAGGTTCTCGGCCAAAGAGAGGGAGGAGCAAGAAAAGGAGCCCTCACGCGAGGAAACCTCGAGCATCGAGGCGGGTGAAGGGCGGGGAGCCGAGAAATCCTTGTCCGTCGAGGCCTTGGCACAGGGTACCGCTGGCCTGGGGCGCGTTCATCTTGGGCGTCTTGTCACCGAGATGCTGGAGCACGGCGTAGAGTTGACCGCGCCTGTGCTCAAGTCGCGAAAGAAGGAGCTGATTCAGGCAGAGGCCCATGGCTTGCTCGATATCGTCGAGCCTGACCATGATCTCGATTCCGTCGCGGGCCACGAGCCTGCAAAACGTCGTCTTCGGGAGGCATGTCGCGCGCTTTCTTATGGAAGGTTCGATGTGCTTCCGATGGGCTATCTATTCGCTGGTCCGGTTGGGACGGGCAAGACCTTCATGGCCCACTGCTTTGCTGGCGAGGTGGGAATACCCTGTGTGACGCTGAAGAACTTCCGCAGCCAGTGGCAAGGTGTGACCGAGGCCAACCTAGAGAAGATCATGACTCTTCTAAAGGCCATGTGGCCCGTTGCCGTTATCGTCGATGAGGCCGATGCGTTTCTCGGGGATCGCGGCGCTCAGGGTGACTCCGGCGTTTCGCAGAGGGTATTTGCGGCTTTGGCGGCGTTCATGGGCGATACGAGGTGGCGGGGCAGGATTGTCTGGTTTCTTCTGACCTGCAGGCCCGATTTGCTGCCTGTCGATCTCAAGAGACAGGGCCGAGCGGAGGAGCACATCGCCCTATTTCATCCGACGACGTCAGAGGAGATCGACGCTCTCTTCCGTGCCATGGTCAAGAAGTCTGGCGTGTCCTGCGAGATCGACACGGTATCGGGTCTTCTTCCGGAGGAGGTTCAGCTCTCTGGCGCGGATCTCGAGGCCGTTGTGACCAGAGCCAGGTTTCGTGCGGCCATAGATGGCCGCGAGGGGATCGAGCGAGGGGACGTCGAGGCCGTCGTGGCCGACTTCTTGCCCCCGACATACCCGCTGGAGATTGAGCTCCAGACCTTGGTTGCCGTACAGGAGTGTACGAGCAGGGAGCTTCTCCCGCCGGTGTATCGAGAGATGCGCCGAGAAAAGGTGGCGGCGAGGGTGCGAACCCTGAGGGGTTTACTGACCTGAAAGCAGGCTCTGCTGTGAAGGCGGACAAGGTAGCAGCTCCACGCGAAGAGGAAGCAGGACAGCCAAGTAGTCCCGCTACTTCGCAGTGCACTAAGCGCCGGGAGCCGGTTTCCGAGCCCGTGTGGCGCACCCACGCCAGTGCGGAGCCCACGGATCGGAGACCGGACTGCCGGCAGCTTCGGGAGGAGGGCAG
>SKWY01000459.1 GCA_007128675.1 Deltaproteobacteria bacterium
GACCCGGGGTCATCGACTGATGTCGAGTCTAGAATGTTACGTGGGGTTGGACGCCCTATCAAGGTAGCGAGCGTCTGGATGCATGCCAGCTCCCCGGAACGCCTCCTACGACGCTCGTGAATCGGCCATCCCATCGGCCGTCGCGACCGGTTTCGTAATCAGGATATCCCAGTAGATTCGCGTAGTTGCCTGTCGAGATGCTGTTAACCGTGGCTTCCCCTTCGATCTCGAGCATGCCGACATCGAAGGCAACGTCGGTCAACATGTCGAGGATTCTGTTCAGAGCCAGGCCAACCGCCGTGTCGCAAGCCGACTCGACGAGGCTGGAGACGTCGATGATATCTTCGATCCAGCTCCCGACCAGATCGGCGGCCGTCTCCCCCAAAGCCTCACAGTCGACCGAAGAAAGGACGGCTGCTTCAAGATCCTCGTGTGGGGTCAAAACGCCAACGAGCTCATCGACTACCCAGCGAACGAGGCGAGCTATGTTCATGTCTACTTGACGTTGATTCACGAGCAGTGCGGCCGTACCACCGTCGATCTCTCCCACCGTTCCGTCGAAAGGATGGACGTTGAGACCGAGGGAAACATGGTCGGTGAGATCCTCGACGAAAAGATCCACCCTGGCGCACTCGGGCGTCGGGTCGGAAGGCAGCGCCCCCCCGCACATGGGCAAGTAGTAGAAGACGAAGCTATCCCATACCTCGTGGGCCTGCCAATCCGTTCCCATCTGCGTGACGGCCATATAGCCATTCGCGCGCAGGTCGCTCATTATCGTCGCCAGAGTATCGAGGATCTGTACGACGGTCGTGACCCACTCGGGAACATACGCGTCGATCAGATCCCTGACCAAACCCTCGACTATGTCGATGATGAAGTCGGGAACGATGCTGGGCCATTCGATCTGCACGAGCAGAATCTGATGGACGGTTCGAAGGGGACCTGCCACGTCGTCTATGACATCTGGCAGTCTATCTCGGATGTCGAAGTGGTGAGCGGTGTACCACCCTCCCGCGATGTTGGGCAGGCCCCCATCGGGATCGACGACGCAAACGCCATCGTGACACCAGGTGCCATCCGGGCAGTCTTGATTGGTTTGGCATTGCGGCTCCTCCAGCTCGCAGGAGCCGTCCTCGCAGACGAAGCCCGGGCCGCAGTCCGTGTCGTACTCGCACCCGATATCGACCCAAGGATGACATTCGTTCACGACGCAGCGGAAACCGGGAGGGCATTCGATGACGGGATCCTCGTTGCTGCAAACCGCGGAGCCCTGGCAGATGCCATTTCGGCAGTAGAGGCCAGGTCCGCATTCTTCGTCACTGGTGCAAACACGGCTAGGATCAGCTTGCAGCCTTACGTTCCATCGGGCTGCCGCTGACTCTCCCGTTTGGGCAACGACCTCGAACACGTCGTCGGTGTCGTCGCCGGTGTCCAGGGTGACATGAGCCTCTCCGCCCGAGCCGGTGACGACGGCGGAGCCGGCGGGGTCCAAGGAGGCGCTGCGCGCCGGTTGATCGAACGCGTAGTAGACCTGCAGATCGGACATTGGCCGTGCGAACTGATCGGTGATCCTGACCCGCAGCTGCACTCTAGTGGATGTAGTGGCCTCGACGTTGGCCCGAGTTCCACTCGAATCTACTCTGACGCTGGGGGTTCGAACGATCTCGATCCGCTGTTGCAGCCTCACAATCTGGACCGCGAAGGCGACGGTATTGGTGCCGGCGGAGGAGGCTGTTACTTGGAAGGTGTCCTGCTGTGCGCCTGCCGTAAGATCCACTGACGCCACGCCAAGGGAATCGGTTATCGCGGTGGCGGCGGATCCGGTTGGAAGCATGCTGTCGAAGCTCTGACCGACGATCTCGAACTCGACGATTTCGTTGGCCACGGGGCCGACTTCTTCCTCGGCGAGCGCGACCTGCAGCGTAGTCGTGCTGCCCGACTCGAGCTGTATCAATGTGGAGCCAACAATGGCCAGGTTACGTTCGGCTGGCGGCGGATCAGGATCGTTGTTGCCCGGCTCGACAGGTTTGGGGGGATCCTGACCGCACCCGAAAAGCAGCATGGCGGGCAGTGTCATCCAGACCAGGTTCAGGCGACTTCGAGGAGCGGATTGAAGAAGTCTCATGCGAAATAGTATACCTCATTTGGGGGCAATGCTGCGTATGGGGCAAGTGGCCGACACCCTATGGAAGGAATCCGATCAAAGGCTGCCCCCCCCCTTGTTTTGGGGGACGAAGAATGTCTAGGCTGTAAGATCATGCGTGCTAGATCCTCGGTTGGCTTCGTTCTAGGTCTACTATTGCTATCGAACGCATGGCCTGCCCCGGCCTTCGGACAGGAGCGGCAGGAGAGCGGGGTGGCCGTCTCCTGGATTCCGGAGAAGCCCGAGCAAGGCGACGCAATGGTAGTCACCGTTGAAGCGGAGGGTTCCGTATCCAAGGTCGAAGGAAGGTTCATCGATCGGGATCTCATCTTCTTTCCTTGGGGTGAGGGTAGCTGGAAAGCCTTCGCGCCAATTCCGGTAGGAGCAAGAACGGGAGAACGACCGCTGACTGTCACCGTTGTCTCCCAGGAGGGAGGCCGCTCCCAGTCCCGGGCCAGTGTTGCGCTTCTGCCTCATGACTTCCAAGAGACGGAGCTTCGAGTCGACCCCCGTTTCATTAAGCCTCCAGAAGAGGAGCGTCCTCGTATCAGGCGGGATCGCCAGATGATACGTGAGGCTTTCGCCGTCTCAAAAGACGAACGTCTGTGGAGGCTGCCCTTCGTGCGTCCAGTGGAAGGACGGCGGACCAGCCCGTTCGGCACGCGACGTACCTTCAACGGCGAGATAAGAAGCCGGCACATGGGCGTAGATTTCGATGGCCGTCCAGGCGACCCTATCAAGGCCTTGACCGACGGAGAGGTCGTCCTGGCTCATGATCTCTACTACGCTGGCAGGTCGGTCTTCATCGACCATGGCCATCACCTCTTCACTGTCTACTTTCACCTGACGGACATAGAGGTCGAGGTGGGCGAGAGGGTCGAGGCGGGACAGCGAATCGGTACGGTTGGAGCCACAGGCAGAGTAACCGGGCCGCACCTGCACCTAGGTGTGCGAGTGCAAGGTCGTTATGTCAACCCAGAGAGGTTCCTCGAACTCTCCCTGGGTGACGATCCTCGGCATGGGCGGAAGAAAGATGTCGATTAGGGTCCGTCGATGGCGGCGCCAGGGTCTCGAATAGCGGGGCCTTCGCGAGAGCCTCGTGGGAGGAGGAAAGGAGAGCCAGACCCAAGGGCATCTCGGGCGAGGGAAGCGGCAGGGTCGCGCTATAGCCCCGAGAGCACGCGCCAGGCGCCGTCGTCCTCCAGCTGCAGCATCATCTGGTTGACGTCGAGGGAGTTGTGCCATTTCTCGCCCGACGGCATCGATAGCTGGTACCGAACGTCGTATCGATATCGGACTGTGGCTATGGGAGGGCCGCCCTCGATCTCGCTTTCGTGCATCTCGATGCGAAGTACCTCCATGTCGAGCCGGATGCGCCTTACTTGCTCGAAATCCTCTGCTAGCTTGAGGTCGAGATCGTGAAAGTAGATATCCGTTTCGGGATCGGGGCTGCCCATGTTGTCGTGATAGGTGCGGGAGGCGATGGCCAGTATGGCGTCCACGTCTCTCGCTTCCATGGCTTTTCTGTAGGATTCCAACACCTCGATGATGGCTCGTGCTTCCGGGGTGTCGGGTATCGCCGGGGCTACCTGGGGACCTCTGCACCCCACGATGGCGAGAAGAGCGAGAGGAACAAGAACTATGGCAGCGTTTCTCATGAGTGTCTCCCTTGGTCGTGGACGTCGGCTACTCGACAACCCCGTATCCGTCAAGCTATTCCCAATCAAAGAATGCTCCTCTATCGTTCGATGGTTTTGGCAAAACACTCCCTAAAGCCGGCTGTTTCTCTTCCAAAAAGCCGACGTAAACTCCTCTAGTTCATCCGGCCTCCGAAGAAAGGGGCACTGCCGCCGGGCCTCATTTGTCCCAGGGGTTCGTATTTGGGGCCCCATCTCGAGCTGGAGGGCACCCGCCAGATTCCCGGCTTGCTTGCATCCTGCCCATGAACCTGGCGCGCCGGGCCCAGTCCAGCGCGGCGAGTCTTCCTCCTTCACTGGTATCGGGATCCTTGGCTACCCTCTCCCATGCCAAGGCGGCGGCCTTTGGGTCTTCACCGTCATCGTACAGGGCTCTGGCGATGAGACGTAGACACTCGATTCGGAGGCCTCCTTTGTCTGGCATGCCGAGCTCGTCGGCTCTCCGCAAATAGTCGATTGCCCACGCGCTTTCCCCCGCGTTGTGTACTTGCCTTCCTATCAGATAGTGGAGGAGAGACTCCTCGGGTCGTGTCTCCAGGGCCTCTCGAAGATGTAGGAGCGCCAGGTCCCTTCGTAGGTCGCCGAGAAGGAAGGGGCGCAGTGCTTTGGAGAGGAAGATGTCCGCGGCGGCCATCTTCTTTGCCGCGGCGAGGCGGGCGAGCGCGGTTCCTCCGGCGATTTCCAGCGCGGTTTCGTAGTAATTTGTCGCGGCGTCGGAATCGTCACTTCGCCATGCTATGTCGCCTAGGATCATTGTGGTGTTGGCGCGAAGGCGTGCGTCGGTGTTCTCATGAGAGAGCACCCTCTTGGCCGACTCGGATGCCGCCTCCAGGTCTCCCGAGGCCATGTGTACATCGATAAGACCCTTCAGATGCCAGGGATCGTTGGGCTCCAGCGTCGCGGCGCGCGCAAAGTATTTGGCGGCTTCGTCGTAATGGCTCGTCGCCAGGGCGCGGCCTGCTCGTGCTCGAGCGCTGGAGACATCGAATGCACACGGACGGCGCAGGATGGAAGGCCTTCGAAACCTATGCTCGGCGAGGCGACGGGTTTCCTCTCCCAAATCCTGCTCTTTCAGAAAGGTCTCCCACTGCGTGAAAAATGCTTCGGGATCTCCGATCGCAGAGAGGTCGCCCGCCCTGTAGGCCTTCTTGACGGTTTCGATGCCGTGAGTGTCGGCCATCCAGCGAACGAAGGAACCTGCCAATGTGTAAGCCCTCGCCGAGCTTTGGGAGAGAAAGCCCGCCGCGGTGAAGAGACCTCGGATGTCGGGAGCAGCACCGACATCCTTCATTGCCCGCGCCCAGCCGTGGACGGACAGCTCGTCGGCGGGCCAGTCGGCGGCCACCGCCAGACCCTCGATGAGCCCGGAGTTCATTCCTAGCAGCCCCCGTCCCGAGGCTTGGAAGGGGGGCGTCCCGAAGGAAGCGGCTAGAACGTGTGCAAGCTCGTGCCGAAGGATCGGGTGGGGGTAGGGACGGTCATGAATGTACATGGCCCAAAGCCAGGGCTTGGCGATGCTCGTTCTTCCCGCTCCCGTGAGTCGCCTCTTCTCGGCCGGCGAGCGAAAAACGTAGCTTCGAACTTCTCGTAGGTGCTCGTTCTCCAGAGCCAACCATTCGAAAAGAACGGAATACTGGTACTCGTGATCCCGTACGACTTTCCTTACCCACTCTTCAGGGCGTTCCTCGGGGTAATAGATGACGATCCCACCGGTGCGTATCTTGCCGCCTAGAGCCCTGGCAACGCTCGAGTGAGTCTGGTGAAAACCGAGGTCGGAGCGTTTCCACTGCAAAAGCCCCAATAGGCAGAGTGAAAGAGCCACCAAGAGGAGGGCTCCTCGTCCGCGGTAATGAACTCGAGCCATGAGCCCGAGACGTTCCGGCCTCGATAGCAGGATGCCGAATCCGAGCAAAAACCCTGTCCATGCCAGGGTGAGAAGGCGCCAGCCGACAATAGCTCCATCTATGGCAAAGCTCTCGTCGTATAGGGGACCTGGTACGTGTCCCAGAAAGTGATTGAAGGCGAAGGCCTGGGGGCCGGTCATTATGGGCCACACCGTTATGCAGAGCGATAGGAGGAGGAGGCCGGCGCAGATGGCTCCGGCGAAGATCCGTCGTCTTGCAACGAGGGCAACCAGAGTACCGGTGACCGCCACCAGGACAGCGGAGCCGATGGGGAGGAAGAGGTAGAAGGGTACTACCGACCAGACCTCGCAAAGACCCACCAAGAGCCCGTTTGCGAGCGCAATACCGAACGAGGCCACAACCAGCGCCGTAAGGAAGACTGTGGCGGTCAGGGCGGGGATGCACAGCTTCCACGGAGAAGAGGTGCCTTCATCCGGCGAGGGCCGTGGGGGTCGGCTTTCGTTCCTGGCATCAGCCGCAGCTAGCCTGCCAATCGTAACGGCAATGAACAGCCCCAACGTGCCCACGAGCAAGTTCACCGCCAGGGCATGGAGGAATCCGGGAACTCGCGTCGGAGTGAAGCCGCATAGGGAAACGCTGATGGCAATCCATGCCAGGGCGCCGGCGGCCAGCGACCGGCTGCGAGTCATATTTGTCGCCAGGCTTCTCATTCCAAATGGCACATCATGCGCGTATGATCGCGTCAGACAGGTTTATCCCCTACGGCATGGTTGACACATGATACGCTCACTTCTACCATCATCCACGTGGCCCAGGCCCCAGAGAAGCGAAAGGCACCGCGAATGCCCATAGAGCTGCGGATTGACTATCGCAAGATGAACACGTTCTTCGCCGATTACACGAAGAACATCTCCAAGGGCGGGACATTCATAAAAACCGACAAGCCCCTGGATGTGGGTACGCGGTTCGTCTTCAAGCTGGAGCTGCCAAATCAGGTTCCGACCCTGGAGCTCCGGGGAGAGGTGCGGTGGGTGCACCGGCCAGGCGACGAGCCTTCGGCGGATGGGGGCACGGAGCCGGGCATGGGGATCCGCTTCGTTTTCGAATCCGACGAGGAGCGCATTAGGTTCGAAGGCATGGTCGAGGATCTGATGCGAGACTCCTTGGGTGACGAGCTCTGCTCGAAGCTGCTGGATCGCTGCAAGGCCTGAAGCCGCAGAGTAGCTGACAGTTGGGTTCATTCTCCCCGAGCTTCGGCTCGGGA
>SKWY01000252.1 GCA_007128675.1 Deltaproteobacteria bacterium
AGCCCGCGGCTACCTTGCTCGAGGGATCACGGCAAGTTCTCGTAGCCGCTCACGGTCCATTGCATGGGGCACCCTTCGAATCGAGATTGGAACAACGGACAGTCAGGGTGCCATCGGCGCTGGGGCTTACGATGCTTCGCCTGCGGGAATGGCAGGTCGGCCCAAAGGCACATCCCAAGGCGCATTTGCTGGTCTCCGGAGCAGTCGAGCCGTTACGCCCCAAAACGGATTCGGCGAAAGACGGCGGGGGCCGTTCCCAGGAGAACGCCGCGCCGGCCGGCGAAGATATATCCTTAGTGGACGAGCCCACCGATGAACCCAAGGACGAAGATGCGCCTTCAGCCGACCAGCCCGATACGCCCGCGGGGGAGAAGACGGCCGCGGCTGGCACTGTCGACACCACGGTAGCCCAGCCATCCGTCCCTACCGTTCGGGCCCCTTGGGACAAGAGCGCGCTCCCGATTCTCTGGGCAAGCCTATCCTCGGGATCCCATCTTCTCGAGTGGGTAGTATCGGACGAGCACCAACCTTTGATGTACGGCGCACCCCTCACCGTACCGCCCGCCCCCTCGGACCCGGAGCCGGAGGTTCCCTCGGACCCCGAGCCGGAGGTTCCCTCGGACCCAGAGCCGGAGGTTCCCTCGGAGCCGGAGCCGGAAGCCCCTTCGGACACGGAGCCGGAGGTCCCCTCGGAGCCGGAGCCGGAAGCCCCTTCGGACACGGAGCCGGAGGTCCCCTCGGAGCCGAACCAGGCTCCTGAGGAGAGCGATTCACCCTGACTTTGGGTCCCCACACTGGCCAAGCCGCGCTTATTCGCCCGCCCAAGCTTGTTCAGGTTTGTTGGGAGAGCCTGCTTTGCTTATCTCTTTCCGCGCGCGTCTTCCCACCCCTCCATGGTGACGACCGAGCGATCGAGATGGCTTGGGATTCCACAAGCAAGGCGCCAGCACGACAAATGGCCTCCAACCACCGACGTGCTCGTTGACACCCACGCCCATCCCCTGTTATTCACCGGCCACCGTGGAAACGGGTCTTTCGCGAAGTCCGTTCGGGGTGTTCCAGAAGGAGCAATGCCGTCGGCCAACAGGAGACCATGGCGCAACAATCAGCCACACCAACAGCTTGGGACGAGTATCTGCCATCGGGGGGAAGAGCATGGAGATTACAGAGGTAAGAGTTTTTCCAATTCGTGACAATCGGCTACGCGCCTATGTCTCCATAACTCTGGACGACTGCTTCGTCATACGGGACCTGAAGATCATCGAGGGAGACAAGGGTCTGTTCGTCGCGATGCCGGCCAGACGTCGCCATGATGGCACCTACCGGGATATAGCCCATCCCCTGAACAGCGAGACCCGAGCAGCCATGGAAAAAAGGATTCTTGAGGTCTACAAGAGCCAGGAAGAATGGAATGAAGGGGCCGAAGGCTGGGAAGACGAAATGGACGAAGACGACGGTGACGATCCTGGCGATAAGAAAACGAAACGATCCGGGGGCTAGGAATTGTTGACAAGCAGAGCGGCAAGAACGAGAGCAACCTGCTCGCTCAGACCATCATTACGCAAGGTACGCCTTGAAATAATAACAGCGCTTTTTTCCAACGCCCCACAGGCTACAGCCCCCAAGAGCCCCCATGTACACCGGCACCTACAAGGTCTTCACGGGTAACTCCAACCGCCCCCTTGCCCAATCAGTCTGCACCTACCTGGACTGCCGTTTGGCTCGCGCCGATGTGACCCGTTTTTCGGATGGCGAGATCGCGGCGGAGATAGGCGAGAATGTCCGGGGTGTCGACTGCTTCATTGTGCAGAGCACATCCAGCCCGGCGAACGACAACTTGATGGAGCTGCTCATCATGATCGACGCGATGAGACGAGCCTCCGCGGCATCGATCACCGCCGTCGTGCCCTATTATGGATATGCCCGCCAAGACCGAAAGGTGGCGCCTCGGGCTCCAATCACCTCCAAACTCATCGCCGATCTGCTGGAGAGCGCCGGAGCGACGCGGGTCGTATCGTTGGACCTGCACGCCGGTCAGATCCAGGGCTTCTTCTCGGTCCCCTTCGACCACCTATATGCCATGCCGGTCTTGCTGGATCACATGAAGAAGCGCTTCGACGATCCTTCAAAGGCGGTGATCGTGAGCCCCGATGCCGGGGGCGCCGAACGGGCCAGGGCCTACAGCAAGCGCCTGGGGGCGAGCCTCGCCATCGTCGACAAACGTCGCGTCAAGGCAAACGTGGCCGAGGTCGTCAACCTCGTCGGAGACGTTCGCGACAAGGACGCCATATTGCTCGACGACATGATCGATACAGCCGGCACCCTGACTCAGGCGGCCATGGCCCTACGGGAGCATGGCGCAAGGACCATCCTTGCCTATGCGGTCCACGGCGTACTCTCGGGGCCGGCAATCGAAAGGCTGAACAACAGCGAGATCGAAGAGGTCGTTGTAACCGACACCATTCAGGTCAGCGACAAGGAGGAGGACTGCAAGAAGCTTCACGTCCTCTCTGTCGCTTGGCTCCTAGGCGAGGCCATTCGACGCATCCACAACGCAGATTCGCTCTCTTCTCTTTTTGTCTAAACCACGCATCTATCGAAAAAGACCGACAGCCGGGCCCAGCGCGGCGCGGCAAAACCAGGAGGAACCAAATGGAGCAAGTAAAGATCAAGGCGCAGATTAGAGCCAAGACAGGCAAAGGGTCCGCTCGGGCAGCAAGAAGGGAAGGCAATATCCCGGCGGTAGTCTACAGCCACTTCGATAAGCCCGAAGCAATCGCGCTGGATCCAAAAGAGCTCCATAAGGCAGTGACCAGCTCCGAGCGCGGATTCAACACGGTTCTAAGCATCGATATCGGAAAGGGAGCCGCGAAGACTGCTCTTCTGAAGGATTGGCAGGTGGATCCCATCACTCGCCAGCTTCTACACGCGGACTTCCTGGAGATCAGAATGGACGAGCGCCTCCCCGCCAACGTACCGATCAAGCTCGTAGGGCGCGCTCCCGGCGTCGTGGCCGGCGGCATCCTGAATCAGATCCGTCGCGAGCTGACTGTTCGCTGCCTTCCCGGGAACATCCCGGTGGAGTTCGAGGTCGACGTCAGTAATCTGAACGTGAACGAAGCCTTGCACGTCTCCGATCTGACGCCACCCGAGGGAGTCGAGATCCCGTACAATAACGATTTCACCATCGCCGTCATCACTCCACCCGAGGCCGAAGAAGAGGCGGCTCCAGAGGCCGAGGTTTTGGCCGCCGGAGAAGCAGTGGCGCCCACACCGGAAACACCGGCCGAGACGCCTGCCCCCGAAGGTGGCTCGAAGGAATCATAGGCTGCCAGGGCATCCCGCGGTTGATGGCAAAGTAGCCAAACCGGGTCCACAGTCGCCGCTGGGCGATCGTGGACCTGGTCCCGCTCGTCTTGTCGGCGCATTCCTGGCGCCAACCCATCGAAAAAAGATCCTGATTGGGAGCATGCCTTGTTCGTCGTCGCCGGCCTCGGAAATCCGGAGCCCCGCTATGCGCGTAACCGGCACAACGCCGGTTTCATGGTCATAGAGGAGTTGGCTCGACGCGCGGGCGCATCTCTTTCGGGCAGCCGGTTTGATGCACGCGCTGCAAGGGCGAGAGTTGGCCGCATGGAGGCATTGCTTCTCCAGCCGATGACCTTCATGAATAGGTCCGGTGGACCCGTGGGCGCCGCAACTCGATTCTTCAAGATCGACCCCACAGTCGAGCTGCTCGTCGTTCACGACGAGCTCGACCTGGAGCTTGGAGTCATACGAATCAAGAAGGGCGGTGGTACCGCCGGTCACAACGGTCTTCGCTCCATAGCCGCCAGCATCGGAACCCCCGATTTTCTCCGATTGCGGTTCGGCATAGGCCGGCCCGAAACGGGCATCTCGGTGACAAGCCACGTTCTCTCCGACTTTTCGGCCGAGCAGGAACGGGATCTCGACGATGTCATCGCGCTGGCCGCCGACGCCGTCGAGACGGTGCTCAACGAGGGTCCATTGGCGGCGATGAACGAGTTTCATTCCCGCAAGGCAGCTCGAGAGCAATAGCGTTGGCCTCCCATCACCGCTTGCGTCTCGCGCGAGCAGGAAATCATCGCTGGCCCATCTCTACCGCCCCGATGTCTCCGTGGCTGCCGAAAGGCCTGCTCTCCCCGTGCTGGTCGATAGCGTTCAGGGAGACGTCATACGCAAACGCTCGCCATCGCAGCTGGGAATCTTCATTCAAGAGACCGACCCAGAAATCACTTACCAGGCCTCCAGGGTGAAGCCGCTCCCTGATTTCGGCATCCAGCTCCTTCCAGAAGTCGATCCAGTCGGTATTCTCCGCATTGGACGGCCACGTCTCCCCGGGACCGAAAAACGCAGCGCCGAGTAGGTGTTCGGAAAACTCTTGACCGAAATCCTCACCCAG
The DNA here is from genome assembly GCA_007128675.1 of Deltaproteobacteria bacterium. Lineage (GTDB taxonomy): Bacteria > Myxococcota > Myxococcia > SLRQ01 > SLRQ01 > SKWY01. The sequence continues at coordinate 4,424 of SKWY01000252.1, forward strand.
CTCATCCGCATACCGTCCGCGAAGGCCTTCCAGTACCCGTCCGGGAAGCCCAAAGCCATACTGATTGGAATCTTCAACGAGAATGCGAGTCACGCTATACGACTCCGCCGGAATTGCGTTTCGAGCATTACCGTGAACCGGATACCAGAGTACGGCCATCTCACCTGCATCGGCGCCCACTGACTCGATGTCATCATGACGCACGGCTCCATCGATGTCCAAGACCTGCTCGGCGGTCAAACCGTACTCATCGCCAATCTTCGGCCAATGCCTGCGACTAAGTGAGAACCACCTTGGAACCGGCACCAAGATCTGTCTGAAATCGATATGCCCAACCAGGTTGTATCCGTCGCTGATGAAATGCACCAAGGAACCCGTGAACACATCTTCGACGACGCCGTTCAACTCGTTGCCCACTACAATGCTATGGCGAAGTCGAATCTCCTCTACGGTGTGAGCATCTCCAATCGTAGCGCCTATTCCCCCTCCACCCACGTTCGGCCTGCCGCTAAAAGGATGCTCACGTCCCATGACGCTGTTTTCGGCTATCGTGCAGCTCGTGATCCGCATATAGCCGTTCGACATGTATATTCCTCCGCCTCGATAATAGAAACCGTACCATGCAGGGAAGTCGGCCGGATCCTCGGGGATTGAAATATCGGGATGAGGCCGAACGACGTTTCGGGCCACCGTGGAGTTATCCAAGTGTATGGCCCTGGACTCCCCTCTCCCTCCTCCATCGCTGTATACCCCTCCTCCGTAAGTATGTAGCCCCTCTATTCGGTTTCCCGTGATGGCGCTACGGCGAATAACCGTATCTCCCAACGCGAAACCGACGCCTCCCACCGAGTAGATTCCGCCACCGGCGGCTCCGTACCCAGAGACCCGGTTACCGCTTACGATGGAGTCCTCCATGCTCAGCAAATCGACGTATATTCCTCCGCCAAAGGCCCCGCGGTCCTGAGCGGCATCGAGATCACCCACCACCGTATTGCCGGCCACCGTGCATCGATCCAGCACGGCGTGCCCCCAAACCGCCAAGCCACCGCCCCTTGCGAGCGTATAGGGCTGGTTCGAGGAGTCGTCGAGGGGTAGCCCAACCGAGTAGCCACCGGTGATCTTGATGTTCCGTAACGTTAGGTCTCCATGGACGGCCAACACCCTGGCTGGCGTGGAGGCACCACCCGTCCAATGCAGATGAATGCCGCCCGGAAGGTTCGAGGCATCTATCGTCAAGGTCTTGTCCGCATGAAGAGCGGATGGCCCGTAGTTGCGCTCCCGGTAGCCGAGATACTGCCCCATCTCGAATACCTCACCCTTCAAAATGGAGTTCTCCCTCGCAACACGGCCAAGCTCTATGGTGCCGGCATCCAGCCCTTCATCGAAGACGATCATTCCGCCATGTGAAAGGGACTCGATAGCCGCGCGTAGAGTGCGGGTATCCCCTGGGATCTCCTCGGAATCGAGAAGGCTGTCGACTACCAGGAGCAAGGCGGGGGGCGTATAGATAGACTGTCCCTCATCATCAGCGCCCCAACACAAAGTCTCTCCATCGCCGGCTCGGATTCCGCAGGAGTGATAACCGCCGGCGGCAACGTGCTCGAAAGAAACCCCAGAGGGGGCCGTGGACTGCCCGTCGATATCATCGCCCCAACACATCACCTCTCTATCGCTCGCGCGAACCCCACAGGTATGCATTCCTCCGGCGGTGAGGCTCTCGAAGACAATTCCCGCAGGCGGTGAAGACTGACCATACTCATCAGAGCCCCAGCACTCGGCAAACCCATCGTCGGCTCGAACCGCGCACGTATGCATCCCGCCCGCGCTTACGCTCTCGAAAACGCTCCCAACAGGCGCATGGGATTGGCCGTGCTCGTCAGAGCCCCAACACTCGATAGTCCTGTCGCTGGCTCGAATCGCGCATGTATGCATGCCACCAGCGCTTACACTCGCGAAAACGGTCCCCGCCGGCGGCGAAGACTGTCCGTATAGGCTGGAGCCCCAACACTCGACCTCTCCATCGCTTCCTCGAATGCCGCAGGTATGTACGCCGCCAGCGCTCAGGCTCTCGAAAGCCACGCCGGAGGGCGGCGTTGATTGACCATCGAGACTCCGGCCCCAGCACAGCACCTCTTGCTCGATCGAGCCAGCCACCCCGCAGACGTGATAGAAACCGGCGCTCAAGCTCTCGAATTGCACTCCAACAGGCGGCCTGGACTGGCCGTGATCGTTGGAACCCCAACACCACGCGGTACCATCACTTGCCCGTATCCCGCAGGCATTGAATCTGCCCGCACTCAACACACGGAAATCCGACAGATCGACCCTGCACTCATTCGCGTTGGTCTCGAGGCTGTGGGAGTGCGCCGGGCATGAGGAACATCGCCGGTCTTGCTTGGAGTCACCTTGCATGGAGACATACTCGCCGGCCCGGCAGTCGGTCCACTCCGTGCAGGCATCGGCGTTCACTTCCGTGCTGTATCCAGACTCGCACGGCGCGCACTCTCGATCCGAGCTCTCCGTGGCCTCGACCAAGAC
>SKWY01000021.1 GCA_007128675.1 Deltaproteobacteria bacterium
CGGAAACATTTCGCACCCTGTTCTTGAGTCTGCCTGAGTTTCGCGCCGGGCTGCACACCCTTACGATTTCCGTTCGTGCTATCCGACGTTCCTCACCATCAAGATGCACAATGCCCCTTCCAACAGTGACAAGGCCAGCCGCGCGACGAATCGGCTCCTCGATTGCCTCGGATACCTCGACCTCGAAGGTTCTTTTCGACACGGGGGACCGTATCCTCTGCGTATGGGAGGGTGGCCTTGCCTGAGCGTGCCAACTATGAGCAGCTCAACATCCTTTCAGATTGGGATGCCCTGCCGAGTCCGAAGATCGGGCGCGCTGACCGGGTGGGGCCGTACGCTTGGAGTCGTCTCTACACGGGTTTCTCTGAGGCCTTTGCGGTCGGCGCGACCCAGCTTCTCACTAATCCGGATGCCACTACGTTCCTAGATCCGTTCGCCGGAGCCGGGACGGCGCTGATCGCAGCCGCGAGGCTCGGACATCGCGTGATTGGTACCGATCTCGATCCAGTGTCCGCATTGTTCGCCCGAGCAGCTCTGGCCGTGGCGTTCGATCGAGAAAGGACGCGAGACTTGATTGGGGGTGCTCCCTCATCCGACACTTGGAGCGGTTCGGCCGACTCCTGTTCCATGTTCGCCCATGCCGACCTAGCCTTCGCTCAAGGGGTATTCGAGCGTATTCAAGAAGCAGTGGGGATAGAAGGCTATGCTCTATTTTCAGAACTACTGAACGCAAGGGCCTGGGATTCGGAAGTTGTCGCCCTCGCTGCTCTCTTGGCGTCCGCCAATGATTCCGCAGCAGTTGTCCGTGGTTCGAACCCCGTTTGGTTTCGCAAAGCCAGAAAGGGCGAGGAGGTTCCTCAGCATCCTCTTGCAGACTCGACTTCAGCTTGGCTTGCGCGGATCGAAAGGGATGTCTTAGGCCTCAACATTCAAGAGGTGGAAGCTACCATCTACTGTGGCGACTTCAGGCAGGCGCCCGTAGAAGAAGATACCGTCTCAACTGTTCTCACATCGCCCCCCTATCTAAACCGCGTCGACTATGTCCAGAGTCATTTGGCGCCGCTCCACTTACTATCTGGCCTGTTCGGGGTGGAGTTGGAACCACTACGTAAGCAAATGATGGGTACGGCAAAAATGGTTGACAAGCCGGAACCTCTTGCCGAATGGGGTCCCACGTGCATCGACACCCTTGAAAGGATTCGATCCCACCCCAGCAAGGCCAGCGCTTCCTACTATTTTCCGTTCTTCTGTCAATACTTTCGGGACACGGCTGAGCTCATCGCCTTCCTAAAGAGGGTATGTATGCCGGGCGCGGAAGGCGCCATCGTCATCCAGAACTCTTTCTACAAGGAAATTCCCATTCCTTTGGTACGGATTTGGAGCGAGATGGTGGCCTCAATGGATCTAACTGCCACGGAAGTGCGGGGTGAGCCTGTCAGGCAGCATCTTGGGACCCTCAGCCCCTCACAGAAGAGCTGGGTGAAGGAGAAAACCTTACGAGAATCGGTAATCTTGCTAGAGTTCTAAAAGAACGATCCTTGGTAATGGGGCTCGGCAATCAGCCATCGGTCATCACGAAGGGCGGCGCAGAACTCTGCGTAAGGGCACCGACTCTCGGACAGAGTGGTAATCACAGGATCAGAGAAGCGAGTTCCGCTCTCACAACTCGGCTCGTTCACAGTACAGACCCCACGTCCAAGCTGCCATTCGATGTAGTTTACATCCGGCACCGGCAGGGCCGCATAAAAGGCCGTTGAGCGCACGGCCTCGGCGACCGTTTGGCGCAGCAATTTGACCAGCCGGGGTCGTGTTGGCTGTTTACTCCTTAGGATGTGGAGCGTCTCTCGGTGCTTCGGCACTACGCGCCCGGTTCGAAGATAAATGCGCATGATATGGTAGTCGATCGCCGGGTCGATCGCTTCTTCGTCCTCAAAGCGCGCGATCCTCTCTCTCACCAGTTCGTGCACGAACACGTTAGACTTCTTACGAAGAGGGTCTTGGCGGAATGCCTCGAAGTCATCCAACCGCCGCATCAGCCCTTTTGCGCCTAGGAGTTTCTTTGACGCGTCTAAAATAAGATTCTCGGCCCTCCCCAAGTACCGATCCTGCAGCTCGTTACCTAAATCCCTTAGAAGAGCGGCCCGTTCCTTCGCACGTATTCTCTCCTTCTTCGGGTACGCTTCCAGCCACGCGTACAACTGCCTTGCATCCACGTTCGCCAGCTTGGCGACTGGTTCATCATCAGCCGCTATCTCCCGCGTGAGGGATTGCGTCAAGAAATCCCAATTGAATTGATGGCAGATCGCAGCCACTGCGAGACGAATCAGGATAGCACGCTCACGAGAACCTGCAGCGTCAGTGGACTCCACCGCCCAGTTGCAGTCCGCCATTCGTGCAGCTGCCTGAGAACATTGGAGCAGGTCGATGCGGAAGAGGTTGTCCTGAGTTAGGATCTGGTCCATCCGTCGAAGAGGGCGGTGTGCCATCTGACGATAGTCTTCGTCTCGCATTGCCTACTACCTTGAGAAGTGTCGCTTTGCCGCGTGGGAGCTCTGATTGTCTAAGAGCACGGATTCCTTCTCCTTCATGGGTCTCCATCCTCCACGTCGTCTATAAGGTGTCCAAGAACCTTCTGCTTCTCGTCGAGATAATCCCGAACCGAAGGATTCTTCATGACAAGGGGCCGCCGGCTCACGGCTGTAAAACCATGTGCCGAGAGCTGTTCGACCTTCCGCGGATTGTTCGTAAGCAACCGGATGTCTTGGGATGGCTGAAGAAATTCGCGGAGCACGGCCGCTTCCACTTCGAAATCTCGGAGGTCCGTGGGCAGTCCGAGCTCTCGATAGGCGGCCGCGGTATGAAGGCCCTTCTCCTGCTGGAGCATTATGCTACGACACTTCAGTTCCAAGCCAGCCCCACGACCCTCCTGGTATGCATAAACCACGATACCGTCTTCGACCCCCAGGAGCTTGATCGACGCGCAGAGTTGGAGCGCGCAATCACAATCTGCTGTTCTAAACGCCTCCGAGAAGAGACAGGAGCTCTGCAGGCGGACAGAAACGGCTCCGTCGGATCCAGGTGGAAGCGAGGTCAGTACGACACCGGCCGTTGTGGTCGAGCCCCAAGGCGCCGTGAAGTGCCGCGCAGTGAGCGGTCCAGCGAACGTCTGAAGGCGAAACTCCGGGGTCATGGATACATTCTTCAAAAGGGCGTCGGCTCCAGTCGTCGAGTTGCGATGAGGTCAGCCATATAGCTTCTGGGCCATGCTATTCCAAGCGTCTCATAAGCAGAAATGATCTCCTCTGCCTCCGCATCGATGAGGTCTTCGTCGCGCAGCACTCGCAAAATCAGCTGAGAAAATCGCCAATGAAGGTGCTCAAGCGGGTGACGATCCGCTGCCCCTGCCACGAGCGGCCTAGTATGAACGTCGAGGACGCGCCTTGCCATCTCGACGTCTCCATCGAGAGCACGACTGTTGACCAGGCCGAGGGCTGACCACAATTCGAGATCTCGGTTCAGCGTCTCAATCCCGATGCGCAAGCTGTCGTTGTACGCATCCGCCGCATCCGAGTATCGGCCGCCGTGCCGTAATGCCTCGGCACGCGCGAGTAATGCGCTACCGATGTCCCTTGAAGACCCGAGATCCTCTCCAAGCCGGAACGCTTCCTGCGCCAAGGAGAGAGACCTGTCGGTGTTTCCAGCGAGGGCCAGCGACCGAGCACTCGCCCGCAGGCAGGTTGCCAGGGTTTCTCGCGGCAGATTAGGAAGCCCTCGAGCCAGCGCAACCAGCTCCTCGGCTTGGGCTTCCGCCTCTTGGTAGCGCCCAAGATCACGGAGGATCGTGTTGCGCTCCTTCTCGGCAAGCAGATTTGAGAGATCGGGGTCAGCATCTTCCTTTATCCTGAAATTCGATAGTACCTCCTCGGCCTCGGGGTACCGGTTCAGACGGACCAGCGCTCTGGCTCGAAGCAGAAGTACCTGCGCAGAATCAGGCAGATCATCAAGCTCTTCGAGCGCGCGCGCGTAGCTTCCCGTGTGAAGAAGGATCTCTGACAGGCCGAGCCGAGCTTTCGCGATCGAATCGACTCGCCCAATCCGCTCAGCGGCTCCAACGGCGGCATCGAACGATTCTGTAGCAGCGCTGAGCGACCCCGCGGAGATAAGATGCTTGCCGGCCTCAACGCCCAGAGCGGCAACAAGTTCATCGTTCCCGGCGAGGCTTGCGAGACGAGTTCGTACGAATGCCAAGTCGCTTCGCTCACCCTGTAGAGTCTCCTCGGACACCGCATCGAGAGCTTTAGCTGCGCATTCCTTGACGACTTCTTGAGGCAACTCCTTAGCTAACACTAGGGCTGTGGTTTCGTGTACTATTCGGTATGGTGCCCCCCCCTCTTCGACAAAATTCACCGATTTCAGTTCGTCAATCACGGCGTTCACTTGTACGGCGGATTTCTCCGGCAGGAGCTTTTGGATGAAGCTGAACTGCACGTGAGCCCGAGTCGGCAAGATCGCCAGGGCCGTGAGAACCTCCTTCGCCTCGTCGCTCAATGCACGAAACCGCCGATGGTAAAACGGCCCCAGCCGGGTGATCAGGCTCTCTCCGACTGTCTCAGCTTCCAATCCTGCGACCCAGTCTCGCAAGAACAACGGGCGGCCATCGCAGTACCTCACGATCGTTGAGAGCTCCGCCACCTCAGGAACGGGTTGATCTTTGTGCCTAAGCCACTCGGCGAGGTCTGCTTCATTTAGACGAGGCATTGAACGTCTCTCAAACTCTTGATACGCCAGATCGGGCCAAAGGTCGTCGATCGCGTGCGCTCCGGCGTCAGTTTCGTTGTTTACGGAAAGCACAGCATTCCAAGCCCCAGGCGCCTCGGCCGCGATCTTCCGCACGACTTCCCGAACCTCGGGAGAAGCGGCTTCGACCCGGTCGATCAGGAGCGTGCCGGCAAGCCCTGCGTCGGATAAACTTCTCATCAGATTGAGGAATCCCATCAGGCTATCCCCGGTACCTCTTTTGGCGATCCCCTCGGCGATAGCACTAATGCTCCCGCCAGCCAGCGCATCACGTCCCACTTCGCTCAGTGCTTCAACAGTAGCAGTGAGCTCGGGGGCCAGCCCTTTGGCGGCATCGAGCAAGAGGGCGAGGGAAAGGCGCGATGCGTTGTTCCATGCGACAGCGTTCAGGCTTTCTCGAAGCCGATCTAAACCTGTGGACGGCAGGCTCAACTGCTGGATCAGGTCCGCGGCCAGGCGCCCCAGAACCACTTCCACACTGTTCGCGCCGGAGGCAATCTCATGGTAGAGAGCAGGCAGGTGCGGCTGCTGGGCCTTCAATTCGTCGGAAAGGTGTCTCAGGAATGCCGTCTTGCCGATGCCCCGAGGTCCTTCAACCAACAAGCGCGCGCCATTAGGACCCTGAAGCTCTTGTAATAGGTCGGATGTCAGTGACGCCCGGCCGTAGATGCACATGGTCTCAGAATCCCTTGGACGTTTGGCTCGTATGGTGTTGCCCAAGCCTAACCTGGCCTCGAGCGTCATGCAGTGCAACCGGGAGTCCTTTGACGAAGCAAAGGGAGGGGCGCCCGCCATCTAGTACTACTTTGTTAGATAAGCCTAGCTGCCTCTGATTGGAGGTAGTAGATTGGCGCCATGTCCCCTCAGGCCAAGGAGGTGGTCGTGGCGATACCGAAGGCGGGTCCCATACCGTTGGCGGAGTTGGATGCGTTCCTTGAGCCGTTCGGTGGGCTGGTGCGGCGGTCGGAGAGCCGGGAGTCCATGGAGAGGTACGCGACGGGGCTATTGTCGGACCTGTCGAGGAAGACGGCCTCGGACATGGGAAGGGCGATTCCGGGGACGAACGGGCAGCGGCTGCAGGAGTTCCTGACGAACACGCTGTGGTCGTCGGAAGCGATGGACGAGCTGCGCATCCGGTTCATGCTCGAGTATGCGTCGGTGGGGGATGGGGTCGTTGTCATCGATGATACGGGGCTCCCGAAGAAGGGGCGTCAATCCGTGGGAGTGGGGCGGCAGTATTCCGGGACGCTCGGGCGCGTCGACAACTGCCAGGTGGTGGTGACGGCGCATTATGTGGACCGGGTTTTTGATTGGCCGATCAACGCGCGTCTCTACCTGCCCCGAGCGTGGGCGGAGGATCGGGAACGGCGGAAGCGGGCCCGGGTCCCGGAGGGGGTGGAGTTCCAGACCAAGGGGGAGATCGGCCTCGCCTTGCTGGACCGGGCGCTGCGCGCCGGACTCAAGCCTCGGGCCGTGGTGGCGGATGCCGGCTACGGGGATCAGCCGGTCTTCACCGGAGGTCTGGAGGTACGGGGTCTGGCCTATCTCGTAGCCGTGGGATCGACCCTGCGCTTCCGGAGCGCGGAGGCGGTGGCCGCGGATTCAGACGACGTGTCCCCCAGACCTTACTCGGGGAAGGGTCGCCCCCGGAAACCGTCCACCCTGGAAGACCGGATTCCCACTCAGACGGCGGCGGGACTCCTCGACGCGCTCCCCGCCGAAGCGTGGCGCCCCGTGGCGTGGCGGAGGGGCACCCGAGGTCCGCTGGTCAAATTGGCGGCCTGGATCCGGGTCTTTCGCAGCGGAGCTCGAGGTCGACACCTGCCTTCTGAGGGGTGGCTCATCGGCGAGCGTCCGCTTTCCGGCCGAGAGGGGGATCACAAGTTCTATCTGGCCTGGGGGCTCGACGCCCTCTCCCTGGAGGACCTCCTGGAAGTGGCACACGTGCGCTGGGTCATCGAACGTTTCTACCAAGACGCCAAGGGGGAACTCGGCTTCGATGACTATGAGGGTCGCCTCTGGCCCGGCCTCCACCGTCACCTAGCTCTCGTCATGGTGGCCCACTCTTTCCTGACGCTCCACCAGAGCTACGGCCCCGAGACCACCGGTCCCCCCGGCTCCCCCGTGGACCCCACCGACCCTCCCCCGCCGGCGC
>SKWY01000430.1 GCA_007128675.1 Deltaproteobacteria bacterium
GTTGAGGGATTGCGGGGGTCCACGTCGCTCGGGCGGATCCGGATGGGAGACGAGCAGCCACCGCTCCGCGGCGATGCCGATAACGACACCTCCCGCGATTAAAGCAAGGGCTAGCAAGAGCGCGAAGGCTCTAGTCATTCCTTCATTAGTCATCGAGAATTCCTCCCGGCGTCCAAATGTAGATGGCCACCTCCACCGGATCCGCCTCGACAGGTGTCATCCGAGGCTCCGTCTCTCGTAAGCCAGTAGTGAGGCCTCCGCCGATCCAGAGGCCCATCGCGGCTAGCGCGGCCGCGATGGCTGTACGTCTAGCGACAAAGACGAACTGCCCAGAGAATCTCGCCGCCCGCTTGGAAGAAAGAGCGACCCTGAAGGCTCGCTCGGCCAGATATGGCGGAGCCGGCGTCGGCTCCAGCGACCGAAGCGCACGAGACGACACCTCCATGATCCTGAAATCTTCCTCGCAGGACGCGCAACTATGAACGTGATCATCCAGGCGCTCGAGCTCGATATTCCCCAATCGACCGTCCAAGTGTTGTGAGAAAGCCACCTTTGCTTCTTTGCACTTCATGGGGTCTTCTCCCTTTCCACCAGCCGGCGTAGCTTCTTGGCGAGCTTCTCTCTTGCCCTGTGCAGCCGGGACTCGACGGTCCCCACGGGTATGCTCAGCGCGCTCGCGATCTCCTCGTAGGTCATTTCCTCGATCTCTCGCAGTACGATGACGACCCTGTGTGATTCTTTGAGCCCCTCGACGGCTCGTCGGAGAGAGTCCGCCCTTTGCTTGCGAAGGACAGCTTCGTCGGGTGACTCGATCGTGCCTTCAGGCGATAGAAGGCTGCGAAGAGGCTCGATAGTCGCCTCGTCGAAGGGCTCATTCGAACGCCGCCTCCAGAGCCGCCTTTTGTCTCGTGCGAGGTTGCCGGCAATTTTGAGCAACCATGACGTCGTGGCCGAGGGGTCTCGAAGTTCGTGGAATGCCTCCCAAGCACGAACGAAGGTCTCCTGGACAACTTCCTCGGCCTCATGTGGGGATTGGAGCAGCGCCAAAGCCACCCGGTAGACGCGAGAGTGCGTATTCTCGACCAGGTCTCGAAACGCCTCTCTTGCGTCAACCTTTGCTTGAAGCACCCTGCTCGACATTTTGAACCTTCCCTTCGACCCGTGACGGGGGGTGTGGGCTCGCCCCGGCGCAGTAGAGGTGCTTCTATCAGGACCATACCTGCCTCCCAAGAGCTCGAAGAAGTCGAGCACGGGCCGTCGCCAGATCATAAGCCGCCCGTACTCGCCGTGCAGACGCCGAGGTCACATCGAGATGAGCCGACGCGAGTTCGAGGGAATCTCCAACTCCTTCCGCATACCGAGCCTCCGCCAACCTCAGTAGCTCCAGCGCGGACGCGAGCCCCTGCTCGGAGGCCTCGAGGCGCGCGAGATGGGAGTCGAGCTGTGTGCGGACCTCGCGGATCTCACCCCATACGTCATGCTCCCGCGCGAGAAGCCGGGCCCTCTCCGCCCGAAGTCCCGCCTGCTCGGCCTCGAGGGCGGAGCTTGCGGCGAAGCCGTCGAATATCGGCCAAGAGAGGCTCACGCCGAAGGACGCACCTGCTCCCGGCTCGGTGAACCGATCCCCATAATAGCTTGTCCCCGCGGAGACCCTCACCGATGGCCGGAGACGTAGCCGAGTCGCCTCTACGCCAAGTTCGCTTGCGACGAGGGAAAGCCGCGCAGCCTCGAGATCGGCGCGCTCCTCGAATGCGAGTTCGAGCAACTTCTCAAAGGCGAGCGACTCCACCTCCAGAGTGGGCAGCTCTGGCTCCTCGATCTCGAAGGCGGTGGGCTCGCCGGGTAGGCCGATTACGCGTAAGAGCCGAGCGCGACCCGTCTCGAGATCACTTTTCGCCATCACCAGAGCCGCCCGAGCCTCCTCTACACGCGTCTGGAAGCGGACGAGATCGATGCGAGGCCGCTCGCCGGCCTCGACGAAGGCCTCGGTCTGCAAGAGATGTCGCTCCTCGTTCTCCAAGGTCTCCCGGTTCACCTCGACCATGGCCTCCGCTTCGAGCACATCGATGTAGGCCAGCCTCACGTTGAAGACAATGTCGCGAAGGATGGCCTCGGTGTCCGCCTCGACGGCATCCGCCGACACCTCCGAGGAACGCACGCGCGACCGAGTGCGGCCGAAGTCGTAGATCAGCATGCTGCCGGAGACCGACGCCCGATAGCCCCCGCCCACATCGAATGGACCGGGAGGGGGACGCCCGGCCGAGACGTCATATGACGCCGAGGAGTCGACGCTGGGGAGGGTGGCCGCTCTCGTCTCTCTCGCTCTCGCCTCGGCCGCCTCCACCTGGCTTCTGGCCACGGTGACCTCGGGGTGGCTCTCGAGGGCTATCCGAACGGCGTCATCGAGAGTCAAGACATTCGCCGAAAGCGTCGCAGCAATGACAAGGAGATTCATCACTCGTACCTCAAGGCCGTAATGGGATCCAGGCGAGACGCCTTGAATGCGGGGTAGAGGCCGAAGCCGATCCCCACCGCGGCGCTGAAGGCCACTGCGAGCAGGACCATGTGCGGCTGCACCAGCATGGGCCACCCGAAGCGGCCGACGAGCCACGAGGCGGCGCCGATCCCCGCCAGGACACCAAGCAATCCCCCGACGAGAGACAATGCGACGGACTCCGTGAGGAACTGCGCCATTATGTTTCGCGGACGGGCGCCGACCGCCATACGGAGACCTATCTCACGAGTTCGCTCCGTGACGCTCACCAGCATTATGTTCATGATCCCGATGCCGCCGACTACAAGACTCACCAGGGCGATGCCGGCGAGGAGAAGTGACATGGTCTGCGCTCCCTGCTGCCTCGCGTCCGCGATGTCGGAGAGGTTTCGCACCGTAAACTCGTCGTCCATCCCCGGCCTAACCCGGTGCCTTTCGCGGAGGAGCGCCGAGATCTCTCTCTCGGCCATGCTCGTCGCCTCCTGGGATACGGCGCTCACGAAGACGGAGCCGTCCAAGTACTGTCCCAGCCCGCCTTGCAGCCTCATTCTGAATGTCCGAGCCGGGACGAAGACGAGGTCGTCTTGATCTCGCCCGTGGCCGGTCTGTCCTTTCGAGCCCGCGACGCCGATCACCTCGAAGGGGACGTGATCGATGCGAATCATCTGTCCCACCGGATCCGAGAACGGGCCAAAGAGGTTGTCCGCCACCGTCTTTCCCAGCACGGCCACCTTTTGTGCCTGGCTGTCATCTCCTTCGGAGAAAAAGGAACCCTCCCCAATGCTCCAGTTGGCGATGGTGAAGTACTCGGCGGTGGTGCCCTGGATGGTGGTGTTCCAGTTGTTTCCCTCCGCCATGACTTGCGCTCTATTGGACAAGAGGGGCGCAGCATATAGCACCGACGGCGCCTGCTCCCTGATGGCGGCAAGATCGCTCCAGGTGAGCGATGCTCGACTCCCCGCGCCTCCGTGGACGCCTCTTGTGCGGCTCGACCCGGCGCGCACCACAAGCATGTTGCTGCCCATCTGCTGAAAGGTCTGCTCGATTCTGGCCTGGGCACCGGCGGCTATGGATGTCATGGCGACCACCGCCCCGACACCGATGATGACGCCGAGGGCCGTGAGAAAAGAGCGCATCTTGTTTCGAAGCAGAGCGCGCAGAGCGACTACGATGGTGGGCAGAAGATTCATGACTCGGCCCCCACTTGGCCGTTACGAACGTCGGAGACGATCTCGCCGTCACGCATCTCGATGACACGCTGTGCCTGCGCGGCGATGTCCGGCTCATGGGTGACGAGCACCACCGTCATCCCCCCATCGACGAGTTCGGCGAGCAGGTCCATCACCTCGACGCTCGTCTTGGAGTCGAGGTTTCCCGTGGGCTCGTCGGCCAAGATGACCTTCGGGCTGGTAACGAGCGCGCGGGCTATGGCCACCCTCTGCTGCTGACCACCGGAGAGCTGGCTCGGATGATGATGCGATCGGTCGGAGAGGCCGACCCTCTCGAGCGCCTCGGCGGCCTTGCTTCGTCGCTCCCTGCCGCTGGCGCCTGCGTAGTAGAGCGGCAGCTCCACGTTCTCCTGGGCGCTCGTTCTGGCGAGAAGATTGAAACTCTGAAAGACGAAACCGATGGTTTGGTTTCTTACGTCGGCGAGCCTGTCCCTGCCGAGGCTTGCCACGTCCTCGCCGCAGAGGCGGTAGCTGCCGCTCGTCGGCTTGTCGAGACATCCTAGGATGTTCATCAGAGTGGACTTCCCGGAGCCCGAGCTGCCCATTATGGCGACGCACTCGCCCTTGTTCACCTTCAGGGAGGCGCCTCGAAGAGCATGGACCTGCACCTCTCCGGCGTCATAGACCCTGTGTAGGCTCGCGGCGACGATGAGCGAATCTTTCGAGCTTTCGGAAAAGAGCTGTGCATTGTGCCCACTGTCGCTCACAGGAACCTCCCCATGCCGGAGCCGCCGCCACCCGTCGAGGAGCGCGTTTGGCCCGGAGCCGAGCCCGCGGCGCCGACGATGAGGGAATCACCGGGCTCGAGGCCGCGAAGAACCTCCGTCGAGCGACCGTCGGTTATTCCAGTTCGAACGCGGACCGGCTCGGGCCTGCCGTCGTCGGTGAGCCTCCACACCACGCGGATACTATCGGGATCGGGCATGCCGACTCCCAGTCCCTCCCGCGACTCGTCTCCCCCCATTTGAGAGCGCCCGCTACCGTCACCTCGGCCTCCTCCTTTCCCCTTACCTCCTGCGCCCGACGCTCCCTCCATCGCGCGGCTTCCGGCAGGAGGCGCCATCGCAGCCCTCATCTTCTCCTCGAACGAATCGAGGATTTCTTGTGAAGGACGGAATCGAAGAGCGGAGTTAGAGATGATCACGACATCCTCGCGCTGCTCCACGATGAAGGTGGCGTCCGCCGTCATTCCGGGCCGCAGCTTGCCGTCGGGGTTCTCCACCGACACGACCGCGTTGTAGGTGACCACGTTCTGCACCGTCTCCGGAGCGAAGCGAACCTCCTTCACCTCTCCCTCGAAGCGCTCCCCAGGCCACGCATCCACCGTAAAGGTGACGGTCATCCCATCCCGGATCCGGCCAACGTCGGCCTCGGCGACGTTGGTGTGCACCTCCATGAAACGAAGGTCTTCGGCGATGGTGAAGAGCTTGGGCGCTTGGAGGGACGCCGCGACGGTCTGTCCCACATCCACATCCCTCGAGATGACCGTACCGGAGATTGGAGAGACGATGGTGGTATAGGCAAGATTCGTCTCGGCCTGCTCGAGAGCGGCTCTTGACTGCGCCAAGCTGGCCCGAGCCGACTCTATTTGTGCCTCCGCCGACTCGAGCTGAGCACTCGCGGTGTCGGCTTCGGACTGAGCTATGAGATCCTGTGATGCTAGGCTCGAGGCCCTGCGATGACGGCGGCGGGCATCCTCGAGCTCCGCCTGCGCGCGCCTCACGGCCGCGGCGGCCGACTGCGTGTTGGCACGCGCACGCGCGACGTCCGTCTCGAAGAGCCTTGGATCGAGGCGAGCGACTACCTGTCCTTCCTCCACCTGGCTGTTGAAGTCGGCGTTCAGCTCCTGAATTCTTCCCGACACCTGGCTACCCACTTCCACGGTAACTCGAGGAGTGATCGTACCGGTGGCGGTCACCTGTGAGGCTACTCTCCCTCGCGACACCGTCTCGGTGGTGTAGGTGGGTGCCTTGTCACCACCACGAACGCTCGTGGAGTAGAGCACGCCCCCCGCCGCGAATAGGAGGACCACCCCCGGGATCGCGGCCTTCTTCGCAAAGCCTCTGGTCGATGCCATAATCACGCTCCTTGCCGAAGAGACTCCGATGCGAGTTCTCTTCCTCGACTGCCAGACGAACGAGGAGCATGGCTTCTTCCGTTTTTTTCCGTGGCACCTCGTCGGCACTCCCCAAAGCGGTTGACGGCGCCGCACCGTCTGCGGATCCTGCCGGTCAATTCACTTCACCATGTGGTACGCCTGAACGAGCGCCGAAGGCAATTGGCGAGGGCGGATCACGTCACCACAGCCCATCCCTCAGTCCTCCATGTCCGACGTCATCGTAGTCGAGAATGCCTCCAAACGCTTCGATACGGGGCAAGCCGTATCGAGCATTTCCTTTAGCATCAAAGGCGCTGAACTCTTCGCCTTCCTTGGCCCAAATGGGCAGGGAAGACGACGACCATCTACAAGCTGGCAGGCCTGCCTCGCCCTGACTGCGGAACTATCCGCATAGGAGGAATCGACTTCGCACTGTTCTTTCACATCTCCGAACTGCCGCTGTTCCTGCAGGCTGTCTCGTATGGATTGCCGTTAAACCTACGGGGCAGATCTTCTGCACGGACCCGTCCACGGAGGGAACGTCTCTCCAAGCGGGATGATCTTGGAGAGACATTCTGACTTGATGGAGAGCACAAACCTTTCGGTATAGGAGTTCAGACTTGGACTGCGAATCAGAGAACTCCTCAAGCATTTTCACAGCGAAAAGCCGCACCCGGGGATCGGTAACGTGCCCATGGAACCGGCAGCGCAGGGAACCAATAATGACGGCGATATCGAGGGCTTTTTGGGCAAGGATGTAGGCCGCGCCGCACAGCCCACGATCGGTCGAGATCGAACTGAAGCTCTTCCAATCGAAATCATCAGTCCGGCTCGGCATCGTGTGTGCAGACGTAAGACAACATCAAAGCGACAAGAGAATAATGGATCTAGATCTATCAAAATGAAGCCAGACCTGTCCCCTCACCCTTGGATCCTTCAGCGTCAAGTTGAACTCGGTTTGAAAGCATAGGATTCTGGTGCCATTTTGCCCTAAAGCCATCTCATAGCGATTCACGGGCGCGCCTGCCAACAGACTAGATTATTCTAGGGCCACACTGGCCAGACTGTCTCA
>SKWY01000169.1 GCA_007128675.1 Deltaproteobacteria bacterium
CACTCTTGGCAGTCTTCTGCCAGACCTCCCATGCCAGCTGGCAAGAGCACACGCTCCTGCCCCAATACCCACTCCGAGAAGGAGCATCAAGGGCCAGCTGCGGGCAGGGTTTTCGGGAACCGGTCTTCGCCCCATTGCCTCGTTATGCACTTGGGAACGGGACACCAAGGGACGCCTGACACCATCGTCGTCCACATATGAGAACTCGCCGAAGACTCGCTCCATCTCCTCCGGTAGAAACATCTCTTCCCAGACAGTAATCTCTCCATCGATCTCATCGTTCATCCAGAGCATCAACACGAAATCGATGAAGGGGTTGTGCTGGCTATGCCTTCGGGTGTGGTCACGGAGCGTCATCCGCCCCGGCTCGTCCGCGAACGCGCGAAGCTGACCATCCAGCACATCATCGACTATGTCACGAATACGCGTGGCGCAGTTGTCTTCGTAATGGTGATATAGGTAGTAACGGTTCTCGGGGAGGACATTGTCGGCAAGCGCCCTTGCGAGGCGCGCTCTCTTGACCGGGGTCAGATTGAGTTCCTGAAGGCGAATAGCCCTATTCATGATGCTATAGCTGCGCAAAGTCCCAGCGAGAGTAGACTCCCCAACCCAAAACTCGAGGTGTCCCATCAAGAACCTCGGCAAAAGATCGGGCCCGAACGAAAACATTCCGTAGTTGTACACTCGCTGCACTCGCCGGCTCGTGTCTTCCACCAAGACAGCGGAGTGACCAAACCAGGCCGCGATGTCGTCGCCCGGACCGAACGTGATAAGCGCGATCCGGATGTCCTCGGGATCGCTTTCCCCCGTTCCCCAAGGGGGCCTGGGCCAACTGCTCCCCTCGTCAAGAGCGGGATACGCAAAGAGCACCGCCATGAAGGCGAAAACGAGAATGGGCCTAGACCAATCGAAGCAGCTTCTTGATCTCTTGTTGAGCATCCCTGTCGAAGTCATTTAATTTGCGACGAACAATGAAAGAGGACTGCTGGGCGAACGCAGGCCACAAGCTAGCCAACGAGTGAGATAGGGCAAAACGCCCGGTCCGAAAGACAGGAGCATAGTTGATAACGCCAGAACCGACTTCATGGCGAGGCAATTCTTGGCGTCACTCCCTTTCCTCGAGAATCCGCTTCGCTAACCTTTCTATGGAGCCGACCATGGCGTCACGACCATGGCCCGTGCATGCTCCCCACGGCAGCTGGAGGTCGCCGGCTTTTCTTCTTAGGCTTCGGCCAAGCTGGGTTCGTATGAAGTGCATTATTACGATGCCGTGACACCTCTCCAGCCTTGGCTGCATATCCTCGAGGTAGCGCCCCCAGTTCGATCCCCAACCGGTATGCTCGAACTCCACCTCCAAGGAACCAAAACGCTCACGCAACCTGCCTCTCACCTCTTCGTCGTAACGAGCCTGCGTCTCGTTTCCTCCCACGAAGAGAATCCGCACGGGATCAGCGCTTTCGATCGGGCCTGTCGCCGCCTCCTCCTCCACTCGTCGAGCTACCTCGGACTCGACCCGACGCCTAGCATCCTCGCAAGCCCCGTGAGCGGCGGCCCCATAACCGGCTATGCGCTCGGCAAGACCTATTGCTTCGTCCCACTCCTCCCGGCTCGCGTGCTGATAGACCAAATTCAATAGTACGCTGCCTGCTTGCTCCAGCTCACCATCCATCTCGAGAAGCAAAGCCCGCAGAGACATCATCTCCTGCTCCGACCAAGCGGGAGCATAGGTGCTGTCACGAAGCGCGGCCAAGAGCTTCGCCCTGCACTCCTTGCTCTTGCGGCCAAGGAGCTCGATCGCATCCAAGGAGGCACAAGCGTCGTCGTGCCTTCCCTGTCGAATCCTGTGTTTGACCAGACAGTCCAGATCCTGGAAGCGGTTCTCGAGACTTCTTTCGCTGGCTTGCGCTCGTCGCACCAACCGAGATTCCAGCTCGGGCACTCGCTCCAAATGCACTCCATTGCGCAAGTGGAGATCAGCTACCCTCGGCATGGCCCCCACGAAAAAGCGCATCAAGCGTATGCTGTCGCTGGTACCAAGCTCCACCACCTCACTGGCGCGACGCACCAACCACTCTGGCCAAGAGGTGGTCGGCAAACGCTCGTGCACCGACTCCAAGAGATCCACGGCATACCCAAGCCTGCTTTCATCGAGGGAAAGAAGAATGCAAAGAGCATGGTAGAGCCGAATCTGGTCGTATAGACCGCCTTGCATGTAATCCACGCTTCTTTCGCCAGCTCCAAGATAGGCAAGCTCCAAGTGATGCACCGCTGCCTCGAAGCGTTCCTCGAGCATCGCCAGCACCCCGAGGACATAGTGCGCGTTGGTCCGCTGTCCCTCTACACCAAGCGCCTCTCTGTATAGGCGCATTCCTTTCTCGAGACGCTCCAACATGCCGGGAACATCCTCGCGATCACGAGGCGCCTTGACGTCCGTCAGGCTTCGAAAGCGACCGACCGCAAGACCGACGTCCACGAGAAGGGGCCCGCGCTCACGTGTTTCGGCCGCTCCCAGAAGACGCTCGAACTCCTTTTGTGCTTCCGCGAAGCGCCCCAACGAGCGAAGGCATTGTGCCCGCCTACGATCCAGCTCCGCCAGAAACTCCGGAGGCAGAGCTTCCTCCGCGGGCAAGAACCTGGTTATCGCTCTACGAACGAGATCGAAACACTGGGTCGCCTCGGCAGGACGGCGCTCTCTGAGCAGCTTGGTGCCGTCTTTTCGCAAACGGTAGACGAACCCTTCGCCAAGAGCAGCTACGACACGAGGATCCAGAGAAGCAATCGCCTCGGAACGGCGACCCGTCTCCCACAGAGCGTGGAAGATCTGTTTCCTTGCCGAGCTCACATATCTGGGTATCGGAGCCTTTCCTTCAGGAGCGAGCAGCTCCTCGATTGCCGCTCGGCGCTCGTCGTAGAGAGAGGCCAGCTTCTCCCATTCCAGGCGTCTGGCAAGGGCCATCACTCTGCCCGAAAGAAGCCATCCTCGACGGTGACCAGAACGCTCCGAGGCATCGAAATCCACCTCGTCGCCAAGAAGCGCCCGCAAAAAGCCTCTATGATAGTAGCTTCGGTGTCGCTCGGCGTTGAGCTGTATGACCTCCTCCACGAGATCGGTGACCTCGTCAATCGAGAGTGAGCCCTCTATGCCACTGAGCGATGCATCGATCTGCCGTATCAACACTCGATCCAGGGTCGTAAAGCTATCCAGCCGGGTGGATTCCGCATCGGCGCCAAAGGCTCGCCCCTCATCACCAGGTTGGGAAACCGAGTGCATCTCTGCGCACTGTTCCTCGTCACCAGACTCCCTGACGAAGCTCTCCACGATAGGCCACAAGCTCTCGCGCCAACGGGAGTCCTCTCCACCCATCAAAAGGCCAGCAGTGGCGAAGTAGGTCATCACGCCTCGCATGGGAAACTGCTCGCCAAGCTCTTCGATGGCCTCGAGAGCCGCTTCTGGACTCGGAGGAGTCACCTCTTTTGCACTGATGTGTCCTTTCTCGTGAGAGATGCCCCAGCTATCGAGAAATGCGGCCATCAGCAAAGAGCGTTCATTCAGATGATACTCGGCAAGCCCCGTATGGAGGGCAGGTTCCAAACGGGGATCCAGCATCAGGCTCTCGAGCTTACGAAGGAGCCTCTCATTGGGCATTCGCTCCAGTGTTTGACGCCGAAACCGGGCGGCCTCCGCCAAAGAGTTCAGAAGCTCCACTCCTCCATGCTTGAGCATGCGCTCGGCGACAGCCCTTCGCTCGACGGGCTCCATCAGCTCCGTCAAGATCCTACGAGCCGGCCACTTGGGACCATCCCTTCCCTCGATCGTACCGGCCATTAGCCCTTCTCCTCCGGCTCCAAGTAGCTCACGGAGTCTCCTCCAATACACGCGCGCAATACCGCCCCATCACTCACCAATTATCTTGATGAGCACCCGCTTCTTCCTTCGCCCGTCGAACTCTCCGTAGAAGATCCTTTCCCAAGGACCGAGATCGAGCTGGCCATCGGTAATCGCCACCACCACCTCTCGTCCCATGACCTGTCTCTTCATGTGAGCATCGGCATTGTCCTCGCTCACATTGTGCCGGTAGCTGGAGACGGGCTCGTGTGGAGCCAGTTTCTCCAACCAGATCTTGTAGTCATGGTGTAGCCCCGATTCGTCATCGTTTATGAAGACACTGGCGGTGATATGCATGGCGTTTACGAGAACCAGCCCTTCCCTGACATTGCTCTTGTCGATGGCCTCCTGGACCTTCGCCGTGATGTTCTCGAAGTCCATTCTCGCTGGAACATTCATCCAAAGCTCTTCACGATACGTCTTCATCTTCTCCTCCTCGGTTTGCCTGCGGGCTGTGCGCCAATCCGCCCAGGTTTCTCTCGCTTCCAGGCGGTCTTTGGCCGGCTCTCGAATGCTCTTTCGCACCAACGAACGCCGCAGCCGATGATGCCGAGCCAAACGTCGACATCACTATCAGGCGTCCCCGAACCCTGCCAAGGGCAGCCTGCACGATGCCACAGGATAACGAAGCGTTTCTTCCTCAGTTTGCGTCGATACCGCGCTCGATCAGCGTGTAGGAGATCCCGACGAGCAAACGATTCGAGATCTGAAGCTGGTCGAGGAGCTGCGGCTCACGAAGCGCCCGGAACTGGTAGTCGATCGACAGCCAATCATAGGGTCTAATCGAGATTGTTGCCCTTAGCTCCAGGTTGGTGAGCTCGAAGGCGGACCTGTCGTCATCGTCTCCGAGATCGTTGATGAAAGGAGTCATCATCTCCGCAACGGCCGAGTAGCTAATGCGGCCATCGTCGAGTTCTCCTCTGAAGCTCAATGCCACTTCGGTGCCCGCCTGATTGAAGCTCTCTAGCTCCGTAACCTCGATCGTCGGAGTAGCGCCATCGTCGGTGACGCCCAGTTGCCCGTCTGCAAAGGTCTGTCTTGCTCCAAATCCCAGCAAGGCCTCGAAGCGTGCCGAAGGTGGGGTCTCGGGCCCCAGAAAAGCACCCAGGGTTTGGCGAAGGGTCAGGGGACTGAATGGATCCGTCAAACGCAGGCGATCATCGGTCACCGTATCCTCGGTGCCATCAGCACGGCTTATGAGATAGCTCACCTCCTCCGGTCTAACATCGGTGCCGTAGAAGAGCTGTGTCTTGACCCGAAACCGGCCGAAGGGACCAAGCCAGCGCAGCGTCGGCAGACGATAGAGATACATGCTTAGATAATCGACTTCATCGCTCGACTTTATCCAGCCGTCGATGATGGGAGTTCGGGCGAAGGCCTGCTTGGTGTGCGTATCGTTTCGCCACTCATGCAGCCGAGTCGTGTAGTACACCCCGTGATGCAATGAGCCCCCGAAGGTCAAGGTGTTCCCATCGGTGGCGCCGATTACGTTGCTGCTGCTGGCAAACGAGCCGGTGAGTCCCGTTCGCAGATAGAAGTCCCATCCATGGTCCTCCTCGATCTCGGACTTCGCGCTGACCTCCTGAACCAGATCCTCGGGAACGAAGGCGTCATCGGGGGTTACATCCCGGGCAACGGCCGCCTTGGCGGCAAGAAGCAGGGCCAGGCACAAAAAAAGCCTCGCGGCAAAACGAAACTCGCCATCTTTACGGTCCATAATCTCTACTCTCGGGTCTTGTCTTCAGCGCCGAGGATGCATAACCGGCAAAGCGGAGGTGAAGATGCCTGTCTATGAGTATCACTGCAAGAATTGCAAGAAAGATTTCACCCTTCGGATGACGGTCGATGAGCATGATCGCCAACTACCCGAATGCCCAAGCTGTGAGACGAAGGAGGGGGTGGAAAAGCGAATCGGGGGAGCCTACGTGATTACGGAAAGAAAGAGCTGAAACACTCTTTGGTTTGGCTCAAGCCGACTCGGACTCTCGATCGGAGCCGTAGTACTCACCGTAGCGGCGATAGTAATAGTAGTACTCGCCGTACTCTCGCCTAGAGACGTCGACATAGTTGAGCACGACCCCAAGGATACGGGCATCCACGTCCTCGAGAGCATCGAGTGCGTGCCTGGCCATGGCCTTCGTGGTTTTCTGCGACTTGATGACCACGAGGGTGCCGTCGGCTGCCTTGGAGAGCACTTTCGCGTCCGCCACCGCCGTCAATGGAGGAGAGTCGAGAAGCACTCGGTCGAATCGCTGGCTGAGCTCCTCGAGGACGGCGTGGAAGCTCTCCGTATGCAGAAGCTCGGCAGGGTTGGGAGGAATCGGGCCACACATCAGCACCTTCAAACCATCCACCTCCGTGTCCTGCAGAGCGTCATCGAGTGTCTTGTCGCCAAGGAGCAAGTTGGAGATGCCTACGGTGTTTTCCATTCCCAAGGCCCGATGCAGCCTTGGCCGACGCATGTCGGTGTCGACCAAGACGACCTTGCTTCCGCTTTGAGCCATCACGACGCCGAGGTCGAGCACCATGGTGGTCTTGCCTTCCTTGGGGCCGGCCGACGTCACCAGGAGCCTCTTGAGGGGCGTCTCCGTGCTCATGAAGAGCAGGTTCGTACGAATTGATCGGCATGCCTCCGCGGCGGAACCACGGCTATTGTCGAACACATGAAGATCGGCGCGAGGTTTACCAGTGGCACGCTCGGCGACCTCCGGCATTATGCCCAAGAAGGAAACGCCAAGCTCCTTCTCGATGTCGTCCGGCTTGCTTACGGTGTTGTCTAGAATCTCGCGTACGAAAGCGAGACCTACTCCCATGAAAAGACCAATCACCGCGGAGAGGGCAAGATTCAGCCTGACTCGCGGGCTCACCGGCCTTTCCGGAACCACGGCTTCATCCACCATTCTGACGTTGTTGGTGCGCTGCTCCGCGGTGAGTCCCGTCTCCTCGAGCCTCCTATGCACTAGGTTGTAGAGCCGTTCCGCTTCCTCCTTGCTTCGCAGGAACTCCG
>SKWY01000257.1 GCA_007128675.1 Deltaproteobacteria bacterium
TAATGAACGGTCATCCACACTTCGATGACGAGGCTGTGGCAATAGCGCTCCAGTCGCTTTTGGGCCGCCGAGACTTCGCCGGGCTGGCTACGACTCGCGATCCCAGAATGAGCAGAAAGAAGTCGACGCGACGGCTCGGTGCCGGCAGGGTCACATCCATGCCCTATGCTGGCCGTGCCGGAGGACGCCTCCTTTGCATCACCGTGGCCGGTGACGCCTTCCTGAAGCATATGGTTCGCAACCTCTCTGGCCTACTCGCCGAGGTCGGCTATGGCCGAATCGCTCCTCACGATGCGGCTCCTATCGTAGCCAGCCGGAGGCGCCATAAGGGACCACGGGCACCTGGTCGTGGCCTCACCCTGGTCCGAGTCCGCTACCCGGCGCCAACAACACCGGTCTGGGACGACCATTTCGAATGAAGCCGGTCAGCCAGACATGAAATTGTTGGGGTGCGGCCTGTCAGAAACACCTAGTGATACGATAAATCAATCAACTAGAGCGCGTCGTACCCTTCGCACTTCAGCCGCGAAATCGACATCCATGAGATCCTCGACGATGCGGTCGAGGCGAGAGTAGAAATGCTTCAGCTTCCGCGTGTCCTTGGCCATCTCGTACCTCCGTAGTACTCCTTGTAATACCGGGCAAAAGGCAGCTCGTCACGCTCTTGCTCGGCAACTATTCGATACCAACGAAGACTAGTTAGTTCACGTTTCATTGTGCACTCACGTCATGTCTCCATGACCTTTAGGCTATCTGTCCATACTTTCGAAGAAGATCTGAAATCGCTTCACGCAGATACTCGCTCTGACGAACACGTGTCCGAGTCGAGAGTGCCTTCAGCCGGTGATAGTCTGGGGCCGGAAGGCGTATGAGAAGTCCGACGAGGCCATTGTTCGAATCGCACATGTTCTCTCCGTGAGCTATTTTCGTCCCACATGCACCTTCACCGTACCAGTGAGTGCGATACCGTCAAAAAAAGTGTCACTTGGGAAATGCTCACTCGACCGCGCACGAACACCGAGGACTTGACAAATGGGCTTTGAAATCCCTCCCCTGCCAAGGCTGAGTGTATGCTGACAGGCATGGCACTGAATCGATTCAATCGCCGGCCGACCTTGGGCGCCGCCTTTCTCCTAGCCCTGCTCCTAGGCTCATGCGGACCTCTTCAAACTCTTCGCATCGAAGGAATCGAACCTCGAGATGGGTCTACCGGCGTCCCGACACGGGTCTCGGTGACAGGTGAGGGCTTCGAGGACAGGGCCGTCCTACAGCTATTGGACTCGTCCGGCTCGACCCTCGCTCTCGATGCGGAGATATCGGAGCATGGAAAAACGCTGTCGACCGTCATTCCAGCTGGTCTCGAAGAAGGCGTCTACGATGTGCGCATCGCGGGCCCCACCGGAGATGCCGACACCCTGCCCGGCGCGTTCACGCTCTACGGTGGCGGTATCGAAATCGTATTCCTAGACGTCGGACAAGGGGACGCGACATTCATACGTTCGCCCCGAGGTGATGCGCTTCTCAAGGATGCCGGCACACTCGAAGCCGGCCGTATGGTGGTAGTTCCATTTCTCGAAGGCAGAGACGCACTTCCTCCGACCCACCTGATCGTCAGCCATCGGCATGAGGATCACTATGGCGGCATGGTCGCCATCATGGAGGGACCCGACGGAGTTCCAGGCACAGAGGACGATCGGCTCCCAAGCGGCCTCTTGCTCCACAACGACCCAGCTGAGTCGTGTAGCTCGGTCGTCTGTGGCAGATATGACGCGGTGAGCAGGGAGACGGCACGCGTAGCCCAGCTTGGCGAATCAATCGACCTCGGCGCAGACGTGGAAGCAAGAGTCGTCGCTGTCAGTGGACATCTGAAGGGCGGCACCTTCATTCAACCCCAGTCCGAGAATGCAGCCTCGGTCGCTATTGTCGTGCAGTTTGGAAACTTGCGCGTATTCGTTGGAGGGGATCTCACCGGCGGAGGATTCGAAACCGATGATATGGAAACGCCCCTTTCCGCCTATATACCCCCCATCCACGTTCTTCGCGCCAACCATCATGGCTCGGCCTCCTCGACCAACAGGGCTTTCGCGGAGAATCTCGCGCCGGCGGCCGCCGTGATCTCCGCAGGAAGAGACAACCCTTACTGCCACCCACATAGCCAGGTGCTTTCTCGTCTGGAAATGGTCGGTGCGCACATTCTTCTTACGAACCCTGGAATAGCCAACCCCACCCCCGAATGCCCTGCTGCCACCACGCTTCCCGAAGGATCGATTGTGGCCAACGGTCATATTCGCCTAGAGTCCCTGGACGGTCGCAACTACAGCATCGGCCCCATCAGCGCCGCAGCCTTGCAACTGGCGACGCATTGAGTCCTGCTTCAATCGAATCGCAGCTGCGCACCCATGGCAATATCGAAGCCGGAGACCAAGCCGGCTCCGAAGGCAGCGAAAGCCCCTCCGCCCAGCGAGACGCCAAGATGCCTATTGAAGTCGAACATGACTCCAAGGCCAAGCCGCACTCCGGCCGCCGGTCCCGGCGATATGGGAAGAGCAATGTCAAGATCCGCGTACGTCTTCCAGTGTTCCATGCCGGCATAGACCCGGTATCCCGCAAGCAAGATCACTCCGAGTGATCCCTCGGCAAGGAGCGTTCTTGCCCGTCCTGAAAGCTCGTGTCCCGAGTCCGAGACCCCCCTGCTCACTCCAAGCTCCAGGGAGCCGGCCACAAGGTTTCTGCCCATGCCTCGCAGGTTGGTCGCGGCGACCAAGGTGGAGCCAAGCTCGGCGCGCAGCCCCCATTGATCTCTGTGATCCAGATTCGGAGGTTCCTCGAACTGATAGCCATCGGCCGGCCGCGGAACGGCTCCAAGAGCCAACAACACGAGCATGCACGCAAGATAACGCCGCACGGTCCGACGCCTCTACCGTCTATGGCCTGGTTGCGCGAAAATCAAATGGAGTCACTCGAAGGTCGGCGTGCCCGCTTCTCCTGGCCCTTCGTGCTCTTCGTTGAAAAGAGCCCGATCGCCATCAACAATCCAAGTAGGACAGCGATAGCAAAGGCAGCCCCTCGCGGGCCGCTAGGCCCAACGACGCAACCACCGGCGGAATCGAGAACAGAAGCCTTACTGCCCTGCTTCCTTGCGGGATCAACCGCCAATCCGCGCCAGCTGACCTCGGTGACGTTCGAAGCCTCGTCACGCACTCGAACCTCGAGCAAGGTCGCGTCCATGGGCAGTTGGATCTCATTGGAGCGACCGTATGGGCCGAACGAGCCGCCATCGACGGCAAAGGAGTACTCGAGAAGGCTGGTGCTCGTGACCGTGTCTCTAGCGTGAACCCTTGCGACTCCAGTTGCCGGATCCACATCGAGACGAGCGGTGGGAGGATCCCAATCGAGTAGCACCTCGAACCTGAAGGCATTGGGATTGAGAGTGGACGGCTCACCCAGTCGTCTCGCTCGAACCTCGAGCACATGACGTCCTTGAAGCGCGAGCTTGGGAGAGCTTATCTCGAGCAGGTCGGCCTGCTGGAAGGGAGACCAGAAACCATCGTTGATGCGGTACTGCCACTCGACCGGATCTCCGTGCAAGCTCTCGACCTCGACGAGGAGGGATGCACGAGGCAAGGGTTTGTCCGGCTCTGCCCTCTGCCGCTCGGAGGAAGATGGCCTTCGCACCTCGAGAAGCTCTACCGTGGCGTGCTGGTGCTTCGCGGAGGAACTCTTCGACCTAACCAGATCTAGTTCTGCGAGTAGACCTAGATGCTCGTATCTTCCCTGCGTCTCATGAGGCACCATTCCATGCATCGAAATGTCCTTGAGGCGGAACCCCTGAACCTCGGGAATGGGAATGGGATCCATAACCGCACCCAACATCGGCTCCACTAGGCTGATGAGGACGGGGATAATCTCCTGCAGTACTGTCGGATCCTCGGCGAGTATCTCGTTGTTCGTGACGACCAATCGATCGACGAGCTGATCCAACCGTCCAATGACCGGAATGACCTCGTTGGCATGGTTAACCTCGAGCCCAAGCGGCAGGACGAGATCGACATCGAGGGAGAAGAGCCTGTAGTACCTCTCCTCGAAGAAAGCGTAGAAATCGAGATAGAGATTGTTCATGACAAGCCTCAGGAGCGGCTCATCTAGAACGGTCTCGCCACCCTCCACGCGATATGTTCCCTCACCCACATGGATCTCCGGCCGATCCTTTGGCCTGAGGGCTATGTACATGGGCCTTGTCTGGCCCTCGGTCAGGACTCGAAGGCTGGGCAAAAAGGTCGTGAGAATCGCGGTGGAGACCATCTCCGAAAGCTCGCTGCCAATGTTCATGCACAGCCCTCCGCCGCGGTAGACCTCGTACAAGACCTTGTTCAGGAAGCGATCGGATATGCCGATCCCCACGTGGTAGTCGCTGTTTCCGGCCTCGTGCGAGAAGTCTACGCGAGGAGGAGGATCGGTCCTTGGCATGGTGGAGGGCGGCGGAACACAATGGCTCGAATGATCCGCGGCCGCACCCCCAATGCCTCGCAGGCGCAGCGGACCCTCATCGAAGGGGATGAAGGGATCCCCGAACGGACCTACTCGCTGACCGACTCCCGCGTGCCCTGCAAGTGTGAAGCTGGGAAGGCCAATCGGAAGAAGATCGGCAATATCCACCATTCCGACGAACCCGAGTGGAGCTCTGACGCATTGGTCCGTGCCCCGCATGCACCATCCAGTGCTCGAGCCACAATAGACGCCAGTCACCCCCGTCCCTACCCTGCAACCCTCGGTGTAGTAGTCGCATGGCATGCATGTCATCTCGTCGATTGTCGCTTCCACCTGGCCGACGACCTGCTCGGCCAGCATGTCGTTGATCATGTTGGTGATGAAGCCTTTTAGGAACACCTCGGCGCCAAGGCAGATGGCCTGCTCTCCAAGGTTGCCACCTCCGGAGATCGTGAAGTCCGTCTCTTCGACCTCGATCTCCGGATCGCTGAGCCTGAAGGTTAGAGCGTCCGTTACCGGATCCCTATCGAATACGACCTCTAGGGCCACAGGCTTCTGCGTCACGTGTATGCGGACATCGCAGGCCACGGAGATGCACTCGACGGGCCAGACGCCAGGCTGACATATGCGAACGGGGATCGGCTCGGCGGGCCCTGTAGCGACATTACCGCTATGCACATAAAGATCGGATTGGAACCTGAGCGTATGCGGGCTTCTTCGCATCAATCGCGTTCGATCGAGTTCGGCGCTCACGGCACACGGCGTGCTTCCAGCGCAGATATACTGCGCATTGCAGCTCTCGGGACAAACGTTTGGGGTGGGAGGCAGATTGTAGCTCAACCCGTCTGGCAAGAAAGTATCGATGATCGCATCGACATTCCTCTCCAAGAAACCGAAAGCCGACTCGCTGACCTCTATGAGAACACCGTCATAGACCTTGTCGGCATCATCGAGGTCCCGCTCCAGCGGTTCGAGATCACAAGCACAGGCCGTATCGCCACACCCCATTATCAAAGCTATGCCTAAAAACGCTACGAAAGCCGGGCTTCTGCTTGCTGGACGCATAATGGACCCCTTCAAAGAGACGGTGGCGACCACTCATTCTACGAAGGTGCCGGACCAACGGTCAAACCCTCGGACGATCGGGAGATCGTTCAGCTTCGTCGTGATGGACTTTTTTGCTGTTTCTCCGAGGGGGACGGCAGCAGCGCCACCTGTTCTTGAGTGGGGGCGTCCACGTCCGCGGAGTCGTCTCACGTGTCTGGTTTTACGTGGGACGGGGGTTGTAAATCGCGAGACGAGGACGAGAGACGTGGACGAGGCAGCCCAACCTCTTTGCGTGTCTTCACTTCCTTTAGTCTCGTGACCATGGCCGCTTTACGGCTCCCGGGACGTCCCCCGGCAATAGCTCCTCTTGGCCTAATCCCGAGAGCAGTTGGCGTGCTACTTACGAGACCTCGGCTTCTTGCTCTTGGGCTTGACCGTCTTCGCTGCCTTGACCGAGCTCTTCTTGACCTGAATCTTCTTGGTGCCCTTCTTCTTGGGGGCCGACTTCTTGGTGGGCGTTCGTTTAGCGGCCACCTTCTTGGAAGCCGCCTTGGCAGGAGACTTCTTGACCCCCGCCTTGGCGGACTTGGGTGCCGCGGTGGAGGCGGTCCGGGAGGGGCCCTTCTTCTTCGAGCCCGTCTTGACCGCCGAAGACTTGGTCGTGCTCTTACTCGCCTTTGGTTTCTTGGTGGGCTTCGAAGACACCTTCTTGACTCCCGTCGACTTCGATGTCCTTGGAGCCGAGGCCTTCTTCGACACCTTGGACGAAGCCTTTGGCTTCTTCACGCTCTTCGTCGAGCCCGTCTTGCTCGGCGCGGCGGCTTTGGAGCCCTTCCGGGTCTTTTGGGGGGCCTTGCCCTTTGCATCACTGGTCTTGGCGGAAACGGTCGCCGTCTTTGCGGCGGCTCGCATCGTGGTGTTAGCCGACCTCTTGGCTGGCTTCTTTCCGGACCTGGCCGCGGGTTTGCCCGCCGCCTTGCGGGCAACGGTAGCCGCGCGCGCGGCCGTCTCGGCTTTCTTGGCCGCTCTTCTACGAGCCGCGGAGGCCTCCTTGCCCTTCCCAAACAGAGCAACCTTGAGCTCTTCGGCCGTCAAGAATCCGAGCGCGCGAAGGGTGTCCAGGATACGCTCGGCGGCATCCTGGACCGTCTCCTCGGCCGAGTTTATGACAACCTCGGGAGCAGCGGGCGGCTCATAAGGCTCGGTGATCCCGATGAAATGAGGCAGGTCGCCGGCAAGCGCACGCTTGTAGAGCCCCTTTACATCACGCTTGATCAGCGTATCCACATCACAATCGGTGAAAACCTCCACGAAGCGACCTATGTCTCGACGAAGCTCCTCGCGAAGA
>SKWY01000450.1 GCA_007128675.1 Deltaproteobacteria bacterium
CAAACTAATCGACTCGGGGTCAACACGCGCCCTGCCCTTCACGGCCCACTACCTCATCGCCACTACTAGTTGTCCCAAGCCGCGGGCTGCCCGGCGAAAACCCCAACGGGCGTATGACGGGCCGAAAATGAATCGGTCTGTGCGGCATCTGCCCCACTCGTCTTCTCTGCACGCACAACGAAGGCTCGGCCGCGGGCCTTTCTTCGCCAATCAAGCCCGAGAACCGAAACTCGAGCCCATCGACATCATGGGATTGCCTCCGAGTCGGATGCTATGGTTTCGTGAACACAGGAATGGATTCCTTGACCTACAAGATCGTTCAGAGGCTACGAGCCCCAGGAAGCCCCCTTTCCCGCAACCGGCATTACTCGGTTTTCGAAACTGCCGAGGGCCGCCGAGCCCTTGGGATCCACAAGCGGGTGCGGGGCGTTGAGGCCGACCTTCTGAATAGCGGTAACGGATCCGACGTGTCCCTAACCCCCGAAACCGACGACCTAGTCCGCCTAGACATACGCCTTCCGCATCTTCGAGCAAAGAGGACCTCCTACCTCAGCAGGACCGAGATCGATATCCTTCTCGGTTCCAGAGCCGGTAGCGTACTGCGCCAGGCCGGCTGGATTGGCTAGCGACAAGACCGCAAAACCCGAGGGTCACCCTAGCCGCCGCGAGCACCTCTGCCTCTAGCTACTATCTCCAGCAAACGGGACAGGCCCTCGAGGAAGTCCGGCGCGCAGGCCACCTTGCCTTGAAAACCGGCTGCGTACTCGTCGGCGTCCGGACCGGCGAGCACGAGGGGAATTCCTTCTTCTAGGAGGTAGTCGACGAGCCCCCTGACCTGCTGACCAGCCACGACCACCGCTCCCAAGGCCCCGCTCCCAAAAGGTCGCCATAGAGGCAGCAGAGCATCATCCGTGGGCAGGGCAGTCAACGCTATGCGCACAGAGTCGCTGAGTCGCACCTCACCGAGCCCGCCGAAGCCCAGATCGAGCAACCTAGGTCCCGTGTCCGGTTTCCAGCCGGCGACACCCGACATGGACGCCACCATGCGACCAAGCTGAGACGGATCGGGAGCGCCAACGACTACGGTGGACAGGGTCCTACCTCCCCCGGTCGTCGCCACAATCTGGCCATGTAGCGCGAAAGCCGTATCCGATGGGACAAGCGCCTTGCCACCATCTTCCGCAATAGCCCGCCCCAGAACACGGACCAGACCACGATCCATGAGCGTGCTTATGGCCCGCATCGCGTCTAGATCGGTAGCGCGAGCGTGATCGATGATCTCTCCGCAGGTACGATAGTGCTCGAGAAGACCAATGACCTCCTGAGTTACCGGGTGGAGTCCGCCCGGAAGATGCTCCTTGTCGACAGCCACCGCGAGTACGTCATCCCTCGCCGGCGTCTTTTCCTCCATCGCGACAAGCTCGTCCTTCTGACGAAGCCCTTCCATGAGGGCCTCATCCACCCCAAGAGATATTCTGCCGCTGCCAGAAGGCGCCTCTGGCGAAAAGGTGAAGCTTCCAGCCTCCCAGGAGACAATCCTAAACAGGGCCTTCTCACCGGAAATATCGCCGATCCGGGCGTCACTTACCCTTCCATCCGACAGCAACAGCTCGGCTTCGAGAGTTTCTCCTAGCTCGGTTGATGGCGGCGAGATGCGCAGCACGCCGCTGCGGCGGTTCATGGAGAGCATCTGGAGAATGTCCGGCAAGGTAATCTGTTCGAGGCTGCCCTCTATTGCGCCTGCCTTCCTCACCTTCTCTGCTGCCTCGACACGACGAAGAAGCAAGGAGATTCGAGAAAGCACCTCATCTATGTTGAAGGGTTTCTGAAGGTAGCCCGTTTGAATACTCTCGCGAACCCTCTCGGCCGCATCCTCCATGCCCATCAGCACGACCGGGACATTCGATGTGCGGGGGTTTGCGCGCAGAATCTCCGCAAAGACTCCCGCATCCAGTAACGGACACTCCATGTCGTACAAGACGAGATCGGGAGCACGTAACACCGCGACCTCTAGAGCCTTGGAGCCATCACGGACCGATAGAACCCTATGACCACGCCTTCGCAGCGCCATCGCAAGTCGTCTTGCCGAAGCCAAGTCCGAATCGGCAAGCAAGATGGTCTTGCCCGAAGGAGGGACGGCAGCACGACCCGTAGCGTCTAAATCATATCTGTCGCTGGAGATCATAAGCTTCCTGTAGGCGGGAAACCAAGGCTTCTACGAGGGAGGGATCACTTGTATGGTACGCCTCCTTGCCGGCTCGATCGATCCATGCGTAGGCGGCTGCCTCGGTCAGAAGAAGGAAAAAGCGATTCTCCGCAAGGCGCGACTCCTCCGGCAAGACAACGGTCGCAACCGCCGAATGCTCGACAGGCTTGGTCTCCTTGCGTCCAAGGAGATGAAGACGGGTAGCAGACTCCTGGAAGCCGTCCAACGACCGAAGGAAGGGCAGATCAGCTCCAACCTCCCCGGCCCCATAGTAGATGAGTCCCCTTACCGATGGATCACGGGCAAGAGTCCTGGCGCTTTCCACGAAGACCGCGTCGAGCGTACCTTCCGGCAGATCACCCCGGCGACCGAACTGCCCCGTGGCGGAGCTCGCCCTGGAATCCATGAGCATGTCCACCATGGGCCAGAACGCATGATCCTCCAGACGAAGACGCCTGTATGGGCTCTTACGAGCCTCCTCTCTTCTGATGACCGCGCTGGCAAGCAGCTCGTCGATGTCGTCTCCATCCCTCGGCCAGGCGGCGGCACCTATCGTAACCGATGGCGGCACTGAGAGATTGCTAGTCTCGGGGGCCCTAGCGA
The DNA here is from genome assembly GCA_007128675.1 of Deltaproteobacteria bacterium. Classification (GTDB taxonomy): domain Bacteria; phylum Myxococcota; class Myxococcia; order SLRQ01; family SLRQ01; genus SKWY01. The sequence continues at coordinate 2,810 of SKWY01000450.1, forward strand.
AAGCCGAAAGAGCGCGCCTCATGAACATCTGTGCCCCGAAATAGTCGGTCTCGGGCAGCAATAGATAGTAGGAGTCGTCGGTCACCTTGGCCAGAATGTCGGAGTCGCGAATCGTTTGTTGGACCGCGGCAATGAGGGCTCGATTCACCGTTCGAGAGGCCCCTGGAGATATCGCTCGCCTCAGCACGTCAAGGTTGTCCACCTGAATGACCACGACGCTGAACCTTCGCCCATAGCGCCGCGCCTTGTAGATCTCCTTGCTGGCATAATCGATGAAGTAGCTCACATTGTAAGCGGCGGACTCTCGGTCCTTGAGACCACTTCGCTGAAGATGCACGACTCGAAGGGCGTTTCGAAGCGCTCCAGCCGCAAAATCGGCCAGCGTATGTGCGAGAGAGGCGTCCGCGGGGGTGAAGGGACCCGACACGCGGTCGCTTGCCATCAAGATGCCTATGGGTACGCCATCGACACGCAACGGTGCGTAAATCAAAGCACCGTCCTCTATGTGCGGGGCACCATCGAGGAGACGGCGCGACCTTGGCGAATCATCATCTAGCGCCATCTCCCTTGGTAGCGCGTTAGGATCCAAAATGCCCGACATGGCTCGAAGCGAGAATGGGCGGCCTCCCTCGGCTGAGGAGCCGTGCCATAACGCAACCCCCTGCGCTCCCGTGAGACTCGTCAGCGCTGATAGGAGCCTGTCATGCAGCCTCTCCAGATCGAGACAATCGACCAATCGGAGGCATGCTCGATACACTCCCTCGGCGCGAAGATGCGCCATGTTCTCCTCACGCAGTCGCCTGCTCTCGCTACGCATGCGCGAGGTCTCCGCGGCCCGGTTCACAGCTAGTCTCAGAAGATCGGGCTCGACCGGTTTTACCAGGTAGTCAGCGACACCCATCTGGACCGCCTCGACTATCGAACGCACCTCATCACGCTGACTGACAACGATGATCGGCAGATCAGGCTCTCTCTCCCGTAGGGCCGAGATGAGCCCCATCCCATCTCCTTCCGGCATGACGAGATCGGTTATGACCAAATCGATCCCTCCCTTACCATGGCGCTCGAGTGCGGCAGCCACTGAGCCACATGTCTCCACGGAGTGAGAGGTACCCTCCTGCAGCGCGTTGCTTAGGAGCTGCTGAAAGAAGACCTCGTCATCGACCACCAAGATACGCATGAATCACTCCAACCCGTTTCCTCTGGCGGCGCCCGTTGCTCGATGCTCCATTTCCACCGGTGTCTGTCGGCCCTCGAAAAAGCTCTCGGCCACAAACTCGCCGTCGAACACATGCTCGGCGGGCCCAGTCAAAAAAACCCGAGAGAGCTCAGTGTCCACCTCCACGCAAAGATTACCTCCAGGAAGCCGAACGTCTATCCGTTCACCAGCCCTCTTTCGGCCCGTGAGAACGGCGGCCACCGCTGCCGCACATGCGCCGGAACCGCAAGCACTGGTAGGCCCTACACCACGCTCCCAAACCTCGAGGAGAATGCTTCCACTCTGATCCAAGTATGCCAGGCCCACGTTCGCCCCTCTGGGGAACGCCTTGTGCCGTTCTAGAGCTGGGCCCAAAAACCTCAACTCATGGTCCTTGTCGGGATCGAAGATGACTGCATGAGGGTTACCGAAGGATACCGCCGTGAGGCTTACGGTCAAACCACTGAATCTTATCCTTTGTTCGACTACAGGGCCAGCCCGAGGCAGGGGGTCGCTGGTCGGCACATCCTCCGCGGTCAGACCCGGAGAACCCATGTCGACTCGCACGACTGCAAGATCTCCGTCTTTCGAGAGTACCGTGGCCTCTCGAATACCGGCGGCGGTCTGAATGCGAAGGCTCTGTCGATTCGCCAGCTCCGAGATGCCTCGGACGGCGTGCCAAGCGAAGCAACGGAGGCCATTGCCACAGGTCTCCGCCAATGAGCCATCGGAGTTATGAACCTGCATCAAAAGGTCCGCCTCGTCGACCGTTGGCTCACTGATCGACAGAACTCCATCCGCCCCGACCCCACGAGTCCGGTGGCAAAGCCTCCGAACATGCTCGGGACTGACGCGAATCTTGTTCTCGCGACAATCGAGCAACAGGAAATCGTTTCCTAGCCCGTGATACTTGGAGAAGAAAATCGACTGCGGCACCCGCCGTCTCCATGTGAGCTGCGATGAAGCCGTGGCCGTTCTGACCTGGCGGCTCCTACCTTCGTGGGCCCATCCCACGGGAGCCGGAGGCTACTAACACACAAGGGAGTGGGTCAACCGACAGTTGGAGCAAAGGAAGGCATGAGACCTGACGCCGCCCTTAGTTCGCAACCTGTCCCCGTCCCAGGAGCCCCCCTATCAAAGCAACCAGAAAAAGGACCACAAAGGCGAAAAAGAGCACCTGCGCAACAGTCGCGGCTCCCTCTAGGAACCCCCCAAAGCCTAGGAGCCCCGCGATTGCAGCGACCAAGAAGAATACCGCCGCCCAGTAGAGCATGGCTATCCTCTCTGCTATGTGTGTTACTCCCTAGATCCCTGCCAGAGGGCATGCGCACCGAACCATAGGGAGTGAGAAGGGGTAAGGGGAGCCTGGGGCACCCCAAAGGCTCGGTGCAGCCCATGGGTTCGAACTCTCCCCGGGCTGGAAGCAAGCCAGTCCGACCCGACCGGTCGGAGCCGACCAGTCCGATCCAGGCATCTCCACCCCATCGCCTCTCTGTGCTAGGTTCCCTTCCATGGGGAGAGCGAGCAGTAGAGTACGGATTAGCCATTTGCGTCGGAGGCTTCTCTGCCTCATGAGCGCCGGACTGACGGCCATGGTTTCCCCAGGAGTTCTTGCCGACACACCAGCCGATGGGAACCCCCACCTGGCGGAAGCCATGGCTCACATCGAAATGGGAGATGTGGACTCTGCCAGGACGGCTCTCGACAGGGCAATGGCTCATCCCGAGAACACCAATCGTGAGCTCGTGGAGATTTACGCGACGCTTGCGGTGGCCCATCTCTATGCCGGCGAGGAAAACCTGGCCTACGAGGCTTACGCTCGCCTATTGAACATAGATCCAAACTACAAGCTACCGGAGCATACGGCCGAGCCCCTGCGGCAGCTTTTCGATAGAGTGGTCAGGGCCTACGAGCTGGGCCATCTTCGAGCCGTTCGAGTAGCGCATGACCCTCCTGGCCAAATCCCTCTAGGAGTTCCGATCGTCATCACCGCCACGATAAGCAACATGCCGGATTCGTTTGGCGCCTATGTGCGATTCCGAGCCGATGGCGAGGACTCTTTCGAATCGCGCAGGCTCTCGTTGCGTCCCGGCCGTCGCTGGGCGGCAACCATACCCGTCTTGACTCCAGAAGAGGTCGATGACGAAGGCTTGGCGATTGACTACTACGTGGAGGTAACCAACGAGGCGGGGCATAGAGTGCAAGGTTCGGGAAGCGCAAGAGAGCCCCATCAGGTTCGCATCGTATCTCCGCTAGTTCCGGACGAACCCGAGCCTCCGCCGGCTGTGGCCTGGTACAGGCAGCCTTGGGTATGGGGCACCGTCGGAGGGGTAGCAGCCGGCTCGGCAGTCGCCGTCTACTTGAGCACTCGAGGAGGCAGCACCGGCACCTTGCCCGTCCGAGTCAGGATCGTGGAGGAACAATGAAAGGTCGCCTTACCTCGATGTCGCTGACCATGCTGTTGTTCACAATGGCCAGTTTTTCTTGTGGCATCGAGGATGGCTCTCTGCCGGTTGGGCTGGACATCCAGCTATCACGACTCGAAGGAGACGAGACTTTGCAGTTCGTCGTGCTGGCGGATAGGGATCGGAACGGCAACGACCTGGAGTGCGATGAGGTAATCGAGGGCTGCATCGGAGACCAACCCCGCCTGCGCGTGCGCCCCCTTCAAACACCCGAAGGGTCGGCCTGCGCCTACCGGGAACCCCTCGATTTGGAGGCATCCATGTCCCCAGACGGACAGCCCGTGTCCATCCCAGGCATTCCTCCGGGTACCGGGTATCTAGTTGTTGTGGAGCTAGCTCGACAAGACGGCAGACGAGAGGAACGCATCGGCGCCGGTTGCATCCCCGTCGAGCGTATAACGAGAGGGA
>SKWY01000481.1 GCA_007128675.1 Deltaproteobacteria bacterium
AAGAGAGCGGGGAAGAAGACGCCAAGCCGCCATGCATACGGTTCCGTAAGATGCCCGACAGCAAAGAGGATGGCGGTGATCCAGAAGGCCGGCCCGATGACGACGCCAAGCCGGCGGCGCCCACGGCCGGCTTCGTCGAGGCCTTCTGAAAGGCGGCTATAGAGCCAGCCTCGATAGAAGAACTCCTCGGGCAACGCCACGACCAAGATGTGGACCAAGAGCATGTAGAGAAGGCCGTCTGGAAGCCGAAAGGCAGGATCGAACCCGGCACGGTAAGGAGAGATCCATCCCGCAAGGCCACCCGGCAGATGATCCAAGATCGAAACGAAACCGTAGAAGCCCAGGGCGAAAAGGGGGAAGACTATGGCCGCCAGACCGAGGCCAAGCGCCAAATCGCGACGCCACCTACGAAACGTCAGCCCATAGTCCGCAAGGTCCTCGCCGCGCTTCCAGATGAGCCATCCCGGAACGTAGAGAAACACGATGACCGCGACGGCCTTGAGGTTCTCCGCCACGAACGGTACGAAAGGGCCTATCGCGTACCGGGCCAGCAAGAGCACGGCGAATGAGATGGCCCATATCCCGAGCCCCTCCAGAAGACGCGCTCTTCGCCAGTCTTCGGCGCGCGAGTATGGGGGAGCCGCGCCGGGTGGCTCGCCTGGAGGTGATTGGTCGAATGAGTTAGCGGTCATCAACGTCGATGAGCCCCCTTGCGATGAGCCGCTCCATGGAGCCGCGGACATCTAGGGCATGCTAAAAGACCAAGCATCCGAGGAAAGAGTGCTCCGACGCTGGACCAGGCTCGGATCGTGCGGCTGTTGATAGGCGAAGGAACCGCGCAAAACGTAGCCCGCAACATCCACTCGGACCTCGTCCCCCGACTCGAAAGCCAAGCTTAGGTTCGGGAGCAATATCTCCGTGGCATCTCCAGGCAAAAACATCGTCGCTTTGGGAACAATCGCAGGCAGTCTCTGATGGCCCACGACACCCCTATCCACGCCCGAGAAAGAAACCACGATGAGATCGACAGGCTCCTGCAGGGTAAGCGGCAGGCTTTCTGGCAGCTCTCTCTCCGCGCCAGGCTCGGACAGACCTTTGGCCATCCCATGGGAGAGCGTGACGACGGGGGTCTCACTCGATGGATCCTCCACTGCGAACAGCACCTCGACCTCGAGACCATCGGGGTCGGCGGTTACTAGCGGCAAGGGACGATTGGGCTCCACATTCGCGGAGGCTCCCGGGACCAAACGGCCCAGACTGTCGGCCGCCTTGCCAAACTGGAAGAAGTAGGCGCCATCGGATGCCCGCGGAAGCAGCCGCCGAAAAGCCAACGAGACTCCGCTATAGGTGAGCCCGGTGTATGGACCATCGAGCGGCGGCACGGCGAACACGTTTCGCTCGGACTCGCGACCGGGGGCACGGGAGAACCTGAACCCCACGACGGCATAGCCACCCGCCGATGCCAGGACATGACCGGCCGGTATGTCCATCAGGACCATGTCCAGTCCATAGGGCACATCGGTACCAGTATCCGATGGGACGTCCAGATCGACTATTTCTGGAGGATCACATCTTTGAAGAGCGCCTGGCTCGCCACAGAAGACCTCGAAGGGTGAGGTGGCGGGCATGCTCTCCACCACTCTCGGATCGGAAGGCGGAGGCTCCGGCACGACCTCGATGGTGGAGGCGGGAAATACTCGGAGCTGATCGAGATCCTGACAGTATCCCATATCGTCGCAGACCTCGGTGGTCTGCTGCGCCGAGCTATGGGACACCTCCTGGAAAGCGCTCAATGCATCTGGGCTCTCCAGCAAGGAAGAGATGTCGATCTCGCCGCCATCGGGAACATCGACCTCTAGGAAGCCCATGAACAGGGTCTCGAAGTCGATTGCGCCCAATACGGAGGCGATCTCCGCGTTTATGGAGCCAACGCCGGAAGCTCCCATGAGCAGATTCAGGACCGAAAGAATATCCAAGGTCGCGACCCCGCCTATCACGTTGAAGACTCGAGAACCCGCTGGTGCATCGAGCTCGAACTGCGCGAAAGGAGCCGAGCTATCTCCAATCAGGCAAGGCCCGGGCTCGATGCCGAACTGACCCGACCAGTCGTTCAAGAACGGATCGTCGGTTGCCATGTTGCCGGGAATGGGCATGCCGGCGTGCGGAGAAGGAATGATGAAGTTGTTCACCTCGAGGTCGACAAGGCTCGCGCGCGGAACAACGGGAGCCACTAGAACTATTCGGAACTGACCGCTGACCCTCGCTCCCTCCAATGTGCTGAACATCGGATAGAGTTCTGGAAGGCTGTCGAAGAGGCCCTCTCCAACGCATCCCCGAACCGTGCCGCTGCCACTAGTCTCGCTGGAAGGAGCGACAGGCTCGAGAAGAACCGTTGCTTCCGGACGATCTATGCCAGTCAAGAAGGTCGTTTTGTAGCGCGGCACAATCAGCGGCTCCGTCTCCGGATCGCCATCATGGTCGAAGCTGATGGTCTCGGAGGGTCCCTCGACTTTTATATCCACCGGCCCGGCAAGCTCTTCGTTCGTGAAGACGACGAGACCGTCACCATCGCTCGCGCCCGAGAGGCCGGCCGAGTTCTCACCAAGAAGAGAGACCGAGGCTCCCTCGACAGGCTCGCCCGTCTCGGAGTCGACGACGGTCACCGCGATCTCGCCATCCAAACGTTCGACCTCGATCGCGTCCACGTTCAACGTGTCGTCGGCTGTCTCGCCTCTGCCATCATCCACCTGGACCATCAAACGATACCGTCCAGGGACATCGGGGACGAACCTCGCCTCTGGAGTATCCGAGCCGACGAGATCGTCAGCGGAGAACTCACTCTCTTCTGGCTGCTGAAACATTGACCACGAAAAGGTGAGTGGATCTCCGTCGGGATCGCTAGCCTCCGCCGACAGCGAAACCGTATCCCCAACCTCGACGAGAAGGTCCTCGCCAGCGTCCACTACTGGTGGCCTGTTTGGAGGAGGTTCCTCGACGGTGGCCGTCACCATCGACTCGGCGCTAATGAACTCCGAGCTTTCGAAAGGACCAACGGCGCATCTGAAGGTGAAGACGTAATCACCGGGCTCATCGGGGGAGAAGAAGGCATCGAATGCGTCGCGCCCCTCGATGTCGCCGGGCGTTAGGCTCGAGGCAACTGGCCAATCCACCATGTCCCAACGGTAGGTGAGCTGCGATCTGGCGGATGGATCGTCGTGGGTGCACTCTCCGTTGAGCACGACCACCTGGCCCCAAGGAACTACTAGGTCCTCTCCCGCGCTCGCCGTGGGCGGAGGCATCTCTTCCTCGGGCCCCGGGCAACCCGCAAGGGAAAAGCCCATCATGATCGGTGCAACGAGAAGGGACAAGAAGCGCGAAGCTGCCCGAGGCTTCCCCCACGCCATCGATACTCTTTCGACCTTGCTCATAAACTCGGCCTCCATTCGATGAGCGCGACTAGCGCTCACTAGCTTTCATCGTGTTTCTGTCTATCCGAATCAAGGTAAGCTCGATGTGCGCCCGGCCACGTGCGTGAGCCAATCGACCTCCCTGCCCAGGATGTGACGATCGAGATCGAAGGCTTCTGGATCGTCGAGCAGGCCCAGGTAAGGCAGCGCAAGCGCCCAGCGGATCGCCTGATCGCCGTTCTCCGGCATCAAATAGCCTCCATCGGCGGAGCGGGGTGCCCAATCGGGCAGATCGGGCAACTCGAAGCCTTCCGAGTCGCCTGGCGCATACACAATCCAGAATGGCTCGCTGTGGCGTTTCCAGTCGCCGCGAGGACGATCGCGCCGGAGAACCGACCGAGAAAGCGCATAGGAATCAGGGCTGATGCCCTCGCGCACGGCACCCGACCAGCTGAAGTCACGCCCCTGTACCGTCACCTCGGGGAAATCGAACATCGTCTCGAAGCTGCGGTCCTCATCTCTGCCCTCGGTCACACGGTCGGTCTCGATCGAGAAGCCGCCGCCACCGCCCGCCTCGAGCGAAAGCCCCATGGCGAGATCTCGTTTGCCCGCGAAGACTCCCGTGTCCTCGTGGGTAGTGAGGTTCGTCGAGAAGCCGGTCGAGTCCGATTCTATGTCCATGCCCTGGATCATCAAGCGACCGAGCCCATCCAGTCCGTCGAGATCGGACACGGAAAGCAGGTAGAGCTCACCTAGCGGGGCGTTGGAGATGGTCGCCTGCATGGTTGAAGTAAGCGAGTGGCTAAGCTCCAAGGTGTGCCCCGAGGAATCGGCATCCCTGCCGACGTTCTCTTCGAGGACAACGGCCTGGAAGGTAAAAAGGGCAAGGACATCGGCCATGGTTGCATCGTCACCCAGATCAGCCAAATCGGCGCCGGGCGCCGTGGCATGAAGCGCGAAGAGGTCGGTCGGCTCCAGCGAAAGATAAGGTCGAAGAGCCCAGGGGTCTATGCCGCTGACCACCTCGCACCGGCATCCAAAAAGGGAGAACACGCACTGGTCCAGAATATGAATGTTGCCCGGCGCATCCAGCGCCGTATCACAGCTGCTACCATGGAGCACCACGGTGATTTCGTCCTCGAAGAGGCTGCCCAGCTCAAATGAAAGCAGGAATTCGAGATCGATAACGGGACTGACAAGGCCAATCCCCAGCACACTGTTTCCGCCCGGGTAGCTCGCCCCGGTCACATCACCAGTGATCTCCACCTCATCCATAGGCGGGCTCGTGATCGGCAGCTCCAAGACTACATCGGAGGCGCCGACCGACACCAAGGAGACGTAAGCGCGGTCCTCGGCCCCCGCGGTGATAATATCCGCCGCCGTGAGCGAAAGGCCCGCATCGAAGAAGACCGCGTAGCCATCGGAGTCGGTTGCGGCCGTGTTGAACGAGTCCCCTGGCTCACCGGCGAGGGAGGTCTCGATGGTCGAGTGCAGACCGAAGGGGTCCTCCTCGGAGCCCACCATCACGAAGGCCCCCTCTATCGGGTTGCCGTCCTCGTCTATCGTGCGCACACGAAGGTTACCGGCCTGCGGGCTGCATCCACCGGTCTCGGCGATATCTCCAAGGACAGGGTCTTCGTACACAATCGTCACCGATTGCTCGAGAGAGACGGTCTGGCCACAGCCGCTCGCCTGAACCGATATCGTGCTGGAGATGCCGGCCTGCGGCGCAAAGAGAGTTCGGTAGTAGGTTCCCGGCTCGGCAACCGACTCCGTGACCTCGTCCTCCACCCAGTCGACCTGGGTGCCGTCGACGTCGAAAGTCACCTCCGCACCCTCGAAGGGCATGCCAAGTTCGTCTCGCAGATCCACGAGAACGACCGCCAGGCCTCCGGCCCCGGCCGTAAGACAAGTAGCGGTCGAGAGTACCAGTGAGTCGGCGTCGGGCGCCCGATCGAAGGTGGCACAAGTCGCGTCGGGCTCGCAAACGTTGATCGTGCAGGGGTTGCCGTCATCGCAATCCTCATCGACCAAACAGCCGCAGCCTACACAAACGCCGCCGTCACAAACGCCGACGCAGCCACCTACCTCGCAGGGCTCTCCATCGGCGGCATCGTAGTCCTGGACGCAGCCGCCCGAGTCCGGATCGCAGATCCCCACGCTGCAGTCGTAACCGTCGTCACAAAGAGAGTCGTCGGGATCGTTGGTGCAGGAGGCGGTGTCCTCGTGGCAGGCATCAATCGTGCACTCGATACCATCATCGCAAGGATCATCGCCGGGAATGCAGACGCCATCGAGGCAGGTAGCGTCTCCGTTGCAGAAGAGGTGCTCGTCGCAAGGAGTCCCATCGGGAGCCTGGAAGCTCGCGTCGCATCGGCCGACGGCGCCGCCTCCCGCGAAGGTGAGCGAGGGATCGTCCCAGTCCGCGGTGGCGTAAGGAGTGAAACCAGCGTCCGTGCCCGGATCGAGCCCCATATCGGTAGTCAGGACGATGCCATCCACCCCGCACCGACTTCGACCGGTCGTTCCGGTGCATGTCAGGGTGATCTCGTGGGTACCGGACGAAAGAACCACAGAGTCCGAGACGGCGCTCCAGGACATGACGTCCTCATCCCCATCCTCCGCCACACTGCCCACGGAGGTACCATTTACGAGAACCTCGAGGGTTGGATTCGCAGGAGCTCCGCCACCCGACCGGACCCTGCCGCTTGCCAGCCAGAGCCTGAAGGTTGCCTCCGGCCCCGACGTTTCCACTGGGATCACCAGAGCCGAGGCGTTGTTCGCGCTGACGTACAGCTCATCTTGGTTGGCGAAGTCGTTTCCGCCCGAGACCGTCCAGTCGCCGGTCTCGACCGGCGCGAACGAAAGGCTGGAGAGGCTGACCTGCTCCCCCTCGCCTGTTCCGCCCACGCACCTTGGAGCATCGCAATCTCCAGCTTCACATAGTAGCTCGCACTCCTCGTCCGAGGTGCACTCGGGCGCCAAGGCAGAACCGTCACAGAGTCCCGACACGATGCTCTGGGTCTGGCTATCACCGGTCAGGTCGGGAGCGGAGATCGTGATGGCCGGGCTTCCAAGCTCCCCATCGGAGAACCAGAAGGTCCCGGTCGAGCCCCCATCGGGCACGAGCACGTGATCGACTGGCACCTGACATGAGTCATCGGCCCATAGCTCTAGCGTAGCCGAGTCGACGACGCCCAGGTCCACCGTCAGATCTCCATCCACGGACGCAACCTCGCCGTAAGCATCCATGGTCTCGAAGATCACGGGATCCGAACAAGAGCCCGCGGCGACTGTCTGAGCGGCGCTCGCAAAAACAAGCGCTGCAACCTGACCCATCTCATCCGCGAGAATCGTCACCACCTGGGAGACGGGATCGAGATCATCGATAGAGGCTGTCACCGTGGGCTCCCCCGCGGACGAATCCCGGATGTAGAA
>SKWY01000041.1 GCA_007128675.1 Deltaproteobacteria bacterium
CAGAGCGCTCCCTCATCGTCGAACGAGCGTGCTTCGGGTTGGGCATCATCGAGGGGCCGGTCCTCAAGCGTGAGCGACGGGCTTATCACCCGCTGTCCGACTCGATCACGAAGCGGGGACACTTTCTCGTAGATGGTTCGGCCATCGGTTGCGGCGATGAGCCGCCAAACCAGGGCATACACGCACGAGGGAAGGAATAGAGCCTTGGTAGGGCCGGATCTCGGGTTGACCTCCTTCTGGGAGCAATCGAAGGTCTCGATCACGTAATCCAGATCCCGTCTCGAGAAAGGCACGAGGCTCTTTGCGCTGGTCATCTTCTGGATCGAGGCGTACGAGCCCGGGTAGCTGACCGCCAAATGGGCCCCGTACGACGAGCTTCGAGCGGTGTTATCGAACCCATCACTCGTCAGCACCCTCACGGTAGTGACTGCTCGAGTCGCCGCGGTGTTGACCTGACCCTCGGTACGAGGGGCAAGCGTATCGATGAGGCGGCTCGACTCCTCGACGAGCGCCTCGCAATCGACACTCTCTATCTTGGGATCGAACGTATCCAGCGCGGCGGGCGCGGCAGCGCCGGCCAGCGCGTAGTCCGCCTCAACACCACCCGCCAGAGCGAAAAGAGCGTTTCGCAAAAGCTCCTCTCGATCGATGAGGTTTCGGGTGTATGCGGTACCGAGCCTGCCATCCTTCATGACGGTAAGGCCAACCCCCGAGAGGATGGAGCTGTCGACCTCCTTTAGCTTGCCGTTCCAGAACCTGACCAGATCGGAGCTCTTCGCCTGAGAGAAGACCTCCACTCGATCCGCTTTTTTGCGAGCAATCTCCAGTAGCCGTTCCATCATCTACCTCCAATCACGACGCCCTCGACCAGCACATGAGGAGAGCCATAGCAAGACCGAACGTTCAGCTGTCCCTTGCCGCAGCCGCCAATCTCACCCAGCTCGAGATCGTCCGCCACGCCTCTGATGCTCTTTAGCGTGCTGTAGAGATTGCCCGAGATGTTAATGTCACGAACCATCTTTCCAATCTTTCCTCCCTTCACCTGAAACCCGTACTGCGCACCGAAGGTGAAGTCCTCTCCCGATGTCTGGCCGCCCATATGACTCTTCAGGTACAGACCGTCTCCAAGGCGCTCTATCAACGCCTCGAAGGTGTCCTCGCCGGGCTCGATGAATATCGCTCCCATCCGGATGATGGGGGCATAGCGATAGTCCTCGGCTACGGCGTGCCCCGAAAGGGGCTCACCGAAAGCCGCGGCGGTTCGGCGTGAGTGGAGCCGTCCAACCAGGACTCCATCCTTCATGAGCTGAACAGGTCTTGTCCGCACCCCTTCATCGTCGTACTTGTAATGGCCCAGCTGGTTGGAGAGCGTCGGATCATCCTTGATGGAGAGGATCTCGTCTCCGAGGCTTGCGCCGAGTTGCATCTTCTCGCGCATCGTCGGCGAGTCCTCGATCAGATCGGCCTCCGAAAAATGACCGAAGGCCTCGTGAGTGAAAACGCCGGCCAGCCTTTGATCGAGAACCACATCATGGGCTCCACCCTTGACGGGCTCCGCCTGGAGCAGATCGACGGCGAGCTTCTTCTTCTCCTCCACCAGGGCCTCGCGGCCACGCAGCCTGCCCATACCATCGCTGCCCCCCATTCCGACTCTTACCGACTGGGTGAGGCCGCCCTCGGATGTCGTGATGATCCCGGCGATTCTCACCGTGACCAGATCCTCTCGTATCCGCGTGCCCTCGGTGCTCAAGAAGTACTTCTCCCGAACCAAATCGGTGTGAGCGAGGCTAGTCGTCGCAACCTTCGGGTGGTCGTGAGCTATCTCGTTGTAGACGCGAAGCAGACCCAGCTTCTCTTCCACACCTATCGTCCGTGGATCCTCGTTTAGAGCGGGCTGAACCTCGTCGGACACGACATCGGTATCCGCTAGACGAATCCCGTCATCGAGGTGCCGACCAATCAGCTTGGCGTTCGTGGTAGCTGCCTCGAGCGCCTTGTCCGCATCCGCGATGCTCGTGAAGGCAACGGTCCCGAGACCACCGCCCGCGAGCACTCTTAGCACATAGCCGTCCGCCGAGCTGGAGCCTAGACCTGTAAGCTCACGCCCGTTGAATCCGATGCTGGTCTCCCGCTTCACCTCATAGCGAACATCGGCATAGTCGGCCTTGACACGACCAATGAGCCTTTCGAGTTCCTCGAACATCTGTCCTCCATACTGGTTGCGATTCAGTTCGAACCGAGAATGCCCGCGAGGGCGCAAGCGCGCACCTTATCAAGGTTCCCCGATGCGATCCTCCCCATGTCTCGCAAAAGATCCGACAATAGCGCCCGAAAGAAAGGCCCTTCTCTAGCCGAATGCGCATGTGAAGATGAGCCGAAGCCTTCGGGCAGGGCATGGCACGCAAGGACATGGGCTCGACCTTCGCCCCATCAGCGCTCGAAGAGACCAGGCCTCAACAAAAGCAATGTCTCACGCCCAATGAAGTCTCGCCTCTGTTACAAGGGCCTCATGGACATCCTCGATAGACTCGCCAGCCGCTGCCTCACGCTTTGCAGGATTCCTAGCGTCACAGGAGAGGAGAAGGAGATCTGTGATCACGTCGTTACCTGGGCAAGGGCGTTTCTTCCGGAGGAAGAGATTATTCGCCATGGAAACTCCCTGGTCCTGGGGAAGCTGCCGGCCAATCCCGACCGTCCGGTCATCATGCTGGCAGGTCATCTAGACACCGTTCCACCACATGAAGGTGATCCTCCTCCAACTCGCGAACAGAATAGGATCACCGGGCTCGGATCCAGCGACATGAAGAGCGGAGTCACCGTCGCCATGACGCTCTTCGAGGATCTCTATGAGAAGGAGCTTCCATACGAGATCGTGCTCGTTTTGTACGAACGTGAGGAGGGACCACAGATAGAGAGCGGCCTTCGTACCTTGCTTGCCGAGTTACCTCTTCTTGGGAACGTGGACCTGGCCATAGTGCTCGAGCCGACAGACGAGGCAATTCAGATAGGCTGCCTAGGGACTATTCACGCCACCGTGAGCTTCCAAGGGAAAAGCGCACACTCCGCAAGACCATGGCAAGGCAGAAACGCCATAACCGCCGCCGGCGATTTTCTCTCGAAGCTGCATTCCATGAAGCCGCGGATAGTCGAGACGGCCGGGCAGGTCTTTCGTGAGGTCTTCACCGTTACCTTGGCCCGCGGTGGACGCTATCCCAACGTCGTACCGAACCGCTTCGATCTCAACCTGAACTACCGTTTCGCCCCGGGTAAGAGCCTTGAGACCGCGAAGCAAGAGATCCTGGATCTCGTGGACGGGAGGGCGAGCGTCGAGTTCGTGGACGCATGTCCAAGCGGCTCGGTGCCATGGAACAACCCTCTATTTCGGCGCCTTGTGGATATCACGGGGCGCGACCTTGCCCCAAAGCAGGCATGGACCGACGTCGCTCGCCTAGCAGAGGCGGGGATCGACGCTTTGAACTTCGGTCCAGGCCTCACGGCACAGGCACATCAGGCAGGCGAGTACTGCACCATCGACAGCCTGACGGCGGCCTACAGGGACCTTCGGCTCTTCCTGGAAACGGCACCCGCGGATTAGGGTTCCGCCCTCCCAAGCGAAGTGCCCCTGCTCACTTCGCGCCACGACGGCCATGTCGCAAGCTCCATTGCCCGCGAGTTTCACTCCACCAGCCAGAGCGAGCCGGCGCGGCCGAGACGCCTTACAATCACCCAAGCACCTCCCGGAGGTTGGCCTCGGACCAGGGCTTTCGTAGAGTCTTTTGCGCCTGGTTCTCCATGGCGGCACGCTCGAGCTCCTCCTCGTCGATATCGCTCGCGGTAAGGATCCGCCTGACCCAAGGATAGTTCTGGGCCAAAAACTCGCTGAACAAAGTGCCGTCGGGGGTCAGGCTTCCAAGGTGCAGATCGACCACGGCGGCCTCGAATGAGGGCTCGTTGGCCTCCAATAGAGAGATGGCGCTCGTTGGGGATTTGACGCTGACGCATTTCCGCCCCAGGCGCTCTATGTCCCTCGCAAGCGCCTTGCGAAGGAGATCGTCGCTTTCGAGAACGAGAACATACGCCCGCCCCTTTTCGCTAAAAGCCTCGAGGCATCGATTGATGGCGACATCGAATATCGCGCTGTTCATCATGCTCATCTCATCGAAGGCCAGAGCCAGGGCCTTCTTCCCGTGATGAAGCTGCTGGCGAACGACGGTACCATTCACGGTAAATGGCGCCTCACCTGCCAGTTCGAGAACCACATTGACCCTGCTGCCCACGGGAAAGGGATGTCCGCCGGCTATGAGCGCGCCCCCTATCGATAGGTTCTTCACAAGGTATATTCGCCTCTCCTCGGGCACCCCATCAGTGTGCCCGGCCGCAAATACGTTCTCGCAAGAAAGGTTCACTACCGCGGGCAGCTCATGGCGGGGATGGCGGCGAGTATTCCCTTGATGTTGCTCCATGGTGTGATTCTCCTCTCCGCTTACAGCCCCCAAAGCTAACCTGCAGATCTCATGCCCATGAGGACTTAGCTCGACTTGAGCAGTCGCGTCACGATTGTATCAAAGCGGTGAAACGAGAGACAAACAGAAGGTCCATGCATTTCTCTGGACGAGATGACAGCCAAGAGGTTTCACCCCAAGACAAGCCTAGTTGTTGGGCGCACTTCTCTGTAACGGTGGAATGCTCCTCGAGCGAGGGCTCCCTGGACCCCTGGGGCTTCTTCTACCCAGGGAGACGAAGTTGGTGGACGGGGAATTAGTTGGGCCGCTACCTTGTCCGCTCTCATCGAATCACTTCACCCTCGGCGAAAGAGATATCGATGAGTAGGATCCTTCTTGCGAAAAGAATACCCATCCTTTCAATCTTGCTGATGAGCGGCCTCATCTCCGCCACGGCCCTCGCTTCTCGGCAATCGGGGACGGGAAAGCCCTGGGCATCGAGCCTCGTCAGCGAAAAGCCCACCGCAAGAGTTATTGTCGATGAGCATCTAGGCGGCCATAGCGGAAAGCTGAAGACAGTCATCGCCAACACTTCCTCGCCACTTGCGGGCATCGAGGTGAAAGGCTCTTGTGAGAGCCTTCGATGGCTAGGCCTTCAAGGCCAAGAGATTGAAGAGGTCTACTGCGATGATGGTCCACTCTTGGCTCCCTCGCGGGCCGGCGCCTGGGCCTTGTATGAGACAGCCGGGCCGCCACGAATCGAGCTTCTATCTCGGGACCGAATGGCAGGCGGATCGATCGAGGGAAGACTTGCGCCCGTGAATGTAGCACCCAAGGTCCTCGCTCTACGCCCAAGAGCGGAGAAGGCGGACGGTCTGCTCGAAGGATACAGAATAGGCACCTACCCCCGAAGACCGGCGCGTTATGGTCCGCAGTACGAGCCACCTGAAGGGTTCATCGAAGTCTCTGAGGATACCCTGAACCTACCCCTTTCGAGGAGCTTCAGCTTGGGCGAGTTTCTGACCAAGGACCAGCATGAGGTATGGCCGAAGTTCCTTGCTTTGGACATGCGCCTGATCGACAAGCTCGAGCTGGTAATCGAGGAGCTGCGGGAGATGGGGCACGATGCGACGAGTCTTTTCGTCATGAGCGGCTACAGGACTCCCCATTACAATGGAGACGGCAGCGGGGGACGCTCCAGGCTCAGTCGACACATTTACGGGGACGCCGCTGACGTGTGGCTCGACGAGACCGGCGATGGTCGCATGGACGACCTGAATGGAGACGGGCGTTCAAGCATCGAAGATGCGAGGGTGCTCGCCGCCGCGGCAAGCCGAGTCCAGGATAGGTATCCCGATCTGGTGGGCGGCATCGGGGTCTATGGACCAAGGGGAGCCCGTGGCCCCTTCGTGCACATAGATCTGCGTGGGCGCCGCGCCCGCTGGTAGTCAAAGCCCATCCCAGCCCGGGCATTCGGCGTCCAGCCACTCGAGCCTCTTTGCATCGCGGGCATAGACATCGTCGCGAAAATGCAGCAAGCCTTTCTCGTCCACCCAGGCCGTGATGTAGGTCAGATGTACGGGAATGGGCGTCTCTAGCTCGACACGGCGAGTCTTCCCTCTGCCCCCGCCGGCTATCATCTTCTTCACGGCGAGCATCTCATCCTCGGGCATCCCCTTCATCAAGAAACGAGCCAGAGCAGCCGGCCTCTCGACTCGCACGCAGCCGAAGCTGGCCATCCTGCTAGACCGTTCGAACAGATCCTTGTCGGGCGTGTCATGCAGATAGATGCCCCGCTCGTTCGGAAAGATGAACTTCACCCGTCCCATCGCATTGTATGGGCCAGGCCTTTGAACCACCCTGTACGGAAGATGCCGGCTCTCTTCGACCTTGCTCCAATCGATATCCAGAGGATCTACTCTCCCGTCTTTGCCACGAAGCTCGAAGCCGGCACGTGTTAGCCAGCCTGGGTCGCGAGTGGCTCGAGGAAGAATCCTCGCCCTAACGATAGTAGTCGGCACTTTCCAGACAGGGTTGACCTCGAGGTACTCGATCTCGTTCGAGAAGGTCGGTGTCTGTCGCCTGAGTGTTCCGACCACCGCGCGAATACTCTCTACCCGGCGCCCTTCCTCGAAGAGCCAGACCTCGAAAGCCGCCACGTTCACCAAAACATGAGAACGATCGAGATCGAACGAAGCAAGCCAGCGCATGCGCTCTATGTTGAGCAGCATTACCCTCAAACGCTCCTGCACCGGAACGGACATGGCCCGGACCGTTTCTTCGTCCAGCGCGCCGGTCAACCGTATGCCGTGGCGATACTGATATCGTCGCAGAGCCTCGGCCACCTGGAGATCAAATAGATCCGGCTGTGGAACGAGTAGCGCATGTCGAG
>SKWY01000031.1 GCA_007128675.1 Deltaproteobacteria bacterium
AGAGGTCTAGACGCATCGTGCTAAAGAACGTGCTCGCCGAGCCTCTCGAGCTTCTTCCAGGGGAGAAGGCCGTCTACAGCGATGTGGGCTTCATGGTGCTCCAAATCTTATTGGAGCGAGCCGGAAAAGCCCCCTTGGACATCTTGTTCGACAAGCTCGTGGCCAGACCTCTTGGTCTTGGGCATACGTTTTTTCTCGATGAAACGCGTCTCGATCTCGAGCGTCCTGCCCCTTGCGCGGCCACGAGGATAGCGGCCTCCAGAGGTGGGGCGACGCTGATTGGAGAAGTCGACGACGACAACGCCTTTGCTCTTGCCGGGGTTGCCGGCCATGCTGGACTGTTTTCGACGGCCACCGAGGTCGCTCTATTTGGTGAGGCCATTAGAAGAGTGCACTCCGGTGAGTGTATCGGGACCTTGCGACCGGCGGTGGTCCGCGAGTTCTTGAAGAAGGACGAGACTACCCCCGGCTCGTCGAGGGCCCTCGGCTTCGATATGCCATCGGGCGAGCCTAGCGCCGCCGGTTGCCTGATGAATCGAGACATGACCTTTGGGCACCTTGGTTTCACAGGCTGCTCCCTTTGGATTGACTTGTCCTTGGGACTGACCGTGGCCTTGCTCACCAACAGGGTTCACGGCGACAGCGACCCCCGGCGAGTCCGCGGGCTCAGGAGCGAGCTGCATGATCTCGTGGTCTCCTCTGCTACCGAGGTGCCTCTCGAGTAGTCTTCGTATTGCCCGTCCAGGAGAACCCTTCGTCGAGCAGCGCCCGCCGGTTTCACCTCTCGCGTAGGCCCCACGCCTTCGGGTTCGATAGCGCCAATCTAGCTTCCATGCGAAATCCCCCTCATGCGGGAAGAGGGAAACCTATCGATTCGCATCGAACCCTTACGCGATCAGTCGACGTAGTCGACCCCACACGGAGCGCGCGGCTGAAAGACTCTTGTCGAGAGATAGAGGCGATGCACCAGAGGCCCTTACCGAGGATCGGCGGCGAATCGGCTGGCTTGTGGGCAATGCACTGATGAGGGGCCATGAAAGGTCCAAATCACTGGACACGCCTACGGGTTCAAGGCAAAATTCGCGGGACATTGAGACTGCGAATCGTTGTCAACAAGCTCGCGTTCTTTGAAAGCAAGGTCCGATGTCGCACTTGTTTTTGAAGAACACCGCCAGCTTGTTGGTTGCACGAAGCAGCTGACCTCAGGGAGCCCTTCGAGTATGACAGAAGCCGTAGAGGCCCAGGGTTGGGTTGAACTCCTAGAATAGAAAGCCGAGGAACCTATGTCGGCCAGCACCAAGAGAAACGAAAAGAACCTACGCCCCCAAGAGGACCAGCCAAGGATCAAGGCCGCCGAAAGAGGGGACTCGTCTTCAGGCCAGCGCCGCGTCCGCTTATCTCTTTTCGGCATCATCGGGCTGTGCCTTGTGGGTCTCGCGGACATGATCTACCTGACGTACCTGCATTGGCAGGTGCATTCCGTGCCGGGCTTCACAGGCGGTTTTTGTCCAGGCGGGAGTGATGCGGTCGATTGTGACGCCGTGGCGGCTAGCCCTTATTCCGAGCTCTTCAGTGTGCCGGTTTCGTTCTGGGGGGTCTTGGCCTACCTGGTCTTGATCGGAATCGCCGTTTGGGGCTTGAAGGCGACCGGCAAGCAGGAGCCTCACCGAGGCGCCGGTCTCGGCCTGCTCTCGGGAGCAGCCGCTGGAGCACTCGGCGTCAGCGCCTTGCTTGGGTACATCTCACACAGGTTCATCGAGTCGTTCTGCTCGCTGTGCATGTTCGGGTACATAATCAACATCGGCATCGCTGTCGCCGTCGCCGTGTCGCTCCACGCACTCGGCAAGGGCCCCATAAAGGCGCTCTTCGATGACCTGTCGTTCTTCTTGACTCGCCCACGGTATGCCGCGTCCTTCGGTGGAGGCGGAGCAATCTTGGCGGCTTTGACGATGCTCCTCTATCCTTCGCCGCAGGCCGCGGCCGACGAAGGAGAGGCTGACTCCTTGAAGGTTCAGCTCGCCTCGGGAAAGGTGCCGGTTGGCGATCCCGATATCCGAGATTTGGCCTTCTGCGCCAAGGCTCCCTATAAGGGCACGGCAGACGCACCGGTGGTAATCGTCGAGTTCACCGACTATCAATGCGGCTTCTGCAGGCGATCTCACATGCAGCTCGACAGTCTGCTCGAGCCCTATGAGGGTCTGTACAGAGTCATCCACCGGCACTTTCCCCTCGACGGCCAATGCAACGATGCCGTCGCGCGGCCAGGCAATGGGCGCTCCTGCGCCGCGGCCGCGCACGCGATTTGCGCTCACGAGCAGGGTCTGTTCTGGGAGCTGAACGCTTTGTTGTACAGAAGCCGGCGCCCCTTGGACGGCGAGGTTATTCGGACCCTGGCCAAGCAGGCGGGTTGTGACATAGAGGCGCTCGACGCATGTCTCGAGAGCGATGTTCCAAAAGAGCAATTGGCTCGGGATACATCGGCGGGAATCGAGCTCGGCGTGAGGGGCACCCCGACACTCTTCATCAATGGAACAGAGGTCGTGGGCATACCGAGCCCCGAAGTGCTGGAGAGCTTCTTCGGCTCGGTCAGCGAAGAGACCTAGAGCCGCTGATGGCGGATGCAAGGAGCGACGAGCGAGCATACCGAGCGCGATCTGCTATCATGTTGAGATCCTAGCTTGTCGCGAATACTCATGATCATTCATGCAAGATGCCAGAGCGCATTTCATGGATGTTTCACTACTGAAGAGACGGGGATCAAGCAGTGAACAGTTCATTGATGACTCGAGTGATGCGTCTGTTGGCTCTCTGCCTGTGCTTGTCGGGGTGCTCTTTCGCGTTTGTGAAGGAGCCCACTGACTCCATGCTCAGGAACGAAGCACCTCTGACCTGCACCACGTCGCGTGCACTACCCACACTAGATCTCGCGATCGGGACGCTTCTTGGGAGTTTGGTATTCATCACAACATATGCGGCAGTCGAGGAACTCAACGAGGCGTGCTCTCCAGGACGCTGTTATCCACCGTGGGGGCCTGCGCTCATCGGCTCGTTTTTGGTGGTGTCACCATGGGGGATCAGTTCTGCAGTTGGGTTCTCGGACACTCACCAATGTCGTAATATTACTCTCACGCGCGAGCCCTTGGTCCCGCCAGCCGAGTAGGTGCTCCGTTGGCAATGTCTTGCCGTAAGGCGCAAGTTTGACAGGGCTTCATCCGCGCTGTTAGCCTGCCGTCGGTGGGTTTCTATTCTCTGCGGGGCGGCTCTTTGTCATAGTGCTTCTCCCAAGTATCCGTAAAAGGGGTGTTTCATGCGTCGCGTTTCTATTGTGCTATTGGTCCTCTCGTTCTTCGTCCCCATGACTCTCCTTGCAGATCCTCTGCCAGAGATAGACGCCGGGGGTGAAGGATTGACGGAAGACACGAGCGCGCCACTAGCGTCGAGCACTGGCGGACTCCGCAACGGTTTTTCGCTGTCGGCAGGGCAGCAGTTCGGTGGAGACAGGGATATTTCGGGCACGATGTTTGGCGTGGACTGGCGCATCGGCTGGCAGATCAATGAGCCGATGGGGGTCTATGTGCATTCACATATGTCTTTCGGCAGTGTGACAGAAGCTGGCGGCCTGTCTGGTCCGACCGGGACACTCGCGACGGCGATCATGGGTGAGTACACTTTGCCGGTGAGGGCTTTCTTGGCGGCTGGTGTTGGCTACGGAGTTCTCAATAACCCCAACGGACCTGTGGTCGCGGCAAGAGCAGGCTACTACCCGCTCAAGACCAACTCAATCACCAAGGCACGGCGCCTCAATGTGGCGATTGACTATCGCTCCTACTCGGTCAGCCAAGGCTACGGTAGGGTCAACCAAATCCAGTTCACGCTTGGCTACGACCGGTTCTAATGCGAGTGGCGGGATGGTTCGCGCTGCTGATGCTGGTGGCGGGCCAACAGGCGGTCGGCGCGGAGCAGCATGACGATCACCTCCGTGTCGACTGCGGGATGACTGGGTCGACGGTGGCGATTAGCGATCGCAACGGGGTGGGCTTCATCGTCGAGATTAAGGTCAACACGCACGAGAATATCGCGCTGGGTGGGCGTGTCGAGACCGCGGTCATGTTTGGCGGGCGGGTTCGAGACGAGGAGTTGCCCTTCGGGTTCTTGGCCGCTGCCCTGATCAAGGGCGAGTACCTTGTGGGGAGCGCTTCTGTCCGCCCTTACGTTGCTTTCGGATTGGGGCTCTACTCGATGTCCTCCCATAGCATCGTGAGCGAGTCGAATGGGCGAAGCGGTTTTTCGACCACGACCGGCCGTTACTTCGGCGTGGCACCCGAGGCCGGTGTGGATCTTGGCCGCCTGCGCTTGGCATTGACGTACAATGCGATTGCGGGCACGAGCGTCGAGCACCGGCACACGACGGGCGGGGTCGAGCACCGTGAGTCATTCTCGCATAACTATCTGTCGCTCCAGGCGTCGTTTCGGTTCGTGGGGGGAGCAGGGCCAAAGAAAGCCCCTGATCGGGCCTGACGACTCGCGAAGACAATGCAGGGTTTAGCCTTGTCCGAATACACGATTGCCGAGCCCGCGGCTTATCCCTTTCGGTTCGCGTGGATCGGATGATAGCCTTCTTGGGGCTGTCCCGACCGTCCGATCAGCGAGCTTTGTGAGATCGTCTTCGAGGTCCGTCAGAATCGGATCGAAGCCGGGGCTTCGCTCTAGTCCGAGCGGTACAGGGGCTTGAGGGCCGTCGATCCCCCCCGACGCAAGCACGCCCGGATTCCCGGGGCTTCGCTCTAGTCCGAGCGGTACACGGGCTTGAGGGCCTTCGATCCCGCCGACGCAAGGGCGCCCGGATTCTCGGGGCTCCAGACTCGAAAGCTCAAGCCAACGAGACGCATGAACATCGAGGTCAGGCAGGCTAGGAGAGGATGGACATAAAGGAAGGCGGGAAGAAGCCCTCTGGGAAGAAGCCCTCGTGCGAAGCCCTGGCTCTTGGGCTATGCTTGCTCGGCGATGGCTCGGACCCTCAAACCTTCTTCTCCCGACTCCCCATCGGTGGACCTGGACCGGGTGCGGACAGTTCACCTGATGGCTATTGCCGGAACGGGAATGGGTTCGTTTGCTCAGCTCCTGAAGCAGGCTGGCTACGATGTGCGAGGATCGGACCAGAAGGTCTGGCCTCCCATGTCGGATCTTCTTTGCGATGCCAAGATCCCTTTTTCCGAGGGGTTTCGTGCCGAGAACCTAGAGCCGAGGCCGGATCTCGTTATCATCGGCAACGTGGTGAGAAGAGCCAACCCGGAAGCGGCGGCGGTCCGTGCACTCGGCCTGCCGCACCTCTCTTTCCCCGAGGCACTGGGCAGCCTTTTTCTGGCGGATAGGCACCCGATCGTCGTGGCGGGAACACATGGGAAGACCACCACCACGGCCATGCTCTCCTGGCTTCTACACGAAGCCGGCCGTTGCCCTTCCTTTCTGGTCGGGGGGATGGTCGAGGGCCTGAGAAGCTCCGATCCCAAGACTGTCCGGCCGCCGGATATCGAGGAAGGTTCCATCGCCGCGGGCAACGAAGAACAGCGCATCGAGGAGCGCGGCCGAACGGGCGTGAGCGCGGTGTTGGGAACGGGGCCTCATTTCGTCGTCGAAGGTGACGAGTATGACACGGCATACTTCGATAAGGGCCCCAAGCTACTGCATTACCGCCCGCAAACGGCCATACTGACCTCGGTCGAGTTCGACCATGCCGACATTTTCGCCGATGAAGAGCATTACGAGTCCGCTTTCACTCGCTTCCTTCCGCTATTGCCTCATGATGGCTACATGGCGGTGTGTGCTGGCGACGCCCGTGCCGTGGATTTGGCTCGCTCATTTGCTGGATGTGCCATCGAGACATACTCGGCGCGTGAAGACAGTCCAGCGGATTGGATGGCGGCCGACATGGTCTTCGAGAACGGAATGACTCGCTTCACGATCGAGCATGCCGGCACGGTCTTCGTGCGGGCTAGCATGAGCATTTCGGGGCGACACAACGTCGAGAACGCGCTGGCCGCGACAGCGGTAGCCGCTCGCCTTGGTCTTTCTCCAAATGAGATTGCAAAGGGCCTTGTGACCTTCAAGGGCGTAGCAAGGCGACAACAGGTCGTCGGCGAGCCGGATGGGATCACGGTGATAGACGACTTCGCGCATCATCCCACGGCTGTCATGGAGACGGTGCGTGCTGTGAGCGAAAAGTATCCGGGACGTAGACTATGGGCGGTTTTCGAACCCCGAAGCAACACGGCGAGGCGAAACCTGCATCAGAGCCGGTACGCTTGCTCCTTCGACGGAGCAAATCATGTCGTCGTCGCCGCGCCGCCACCACATCCTGACGCCATACCTGACAAGGAGAGGCTGGATCCGAGTCGCCTGGTTCGTGAGATCGCGGCCCGTGGCCCGGTTGCGCTGCACCTGCCGAATCCCGACGAGATTCTCGGTCATCTCGTTGGAGCCGTGCAAAGCAAGGATGTCGTTCTCTTGATGTCCAACGGCAGCTTTGGGGGGCTTTCGAAAAGACTGGTAGATGCGCTGGAGCGGCGGTGAGGAAGGTCTTCCGGTTGACGACTATCTTGCTTCTTTGCCAGATCATCGGCTGCGTCACGGTTCCTCGTGTCGACCGATCTCCGGCGGGCCGCCAGCTTGCGTTGCCTGTGTCCTCACTCGAGGGTGAGCCCACATATTTGACGAGCGCCGAGGGAAGGGTCACCGTCGTTCTGGTCTTCGCGACCTGGTGTGACGTGTGCTTCGATGTGCTCGATTGGCTAGAAGAACTCGAATCCC
>SKWY01000351.1 GCA_007128675.1 Deltaproteobacteria bacterium
GGGTGGCGAAGACGAAGAGGGGAGGGCGGGGGCCACAATGAGTAGAGACATCGGAGAACTAGATATGCGAGGCCATGAAGGGTGCAACAAGGATGGGGGCCGCCGCAAGGGGTGGGCTCGATCTTACCCTACCGACATATCTCGAGGCTTTGCCAAGAGTGGCTCCGAGATCCGAGACCAAAGGCCGGCATGCACGAGAAGCCTTACTCGGGCTCGATTATGAGGTCCGTATTGTGGCAAGTCCTGGGAGGCGGAGCATGCCAAGACTCTAATTGATGAGCGGCTTTCCCTTCTTGAGCATATGGGCCATCCGCTCCTGGGTCATCGGTTCGCCGCAGAGCTGCAAGAAGGCTTCTCGTTCGAGATCCAGCACGTACTCTTCGCTTACTGGACTGACGATCGAGGCCAGCTCCCCGCCCGTCAAGACTCGTGCCTGGTGCTTGGCTATCTTTGCGCTATGGGCGGTGATCTTGGCGGCTCTTGCGAAGCCGTCGATGGTGTCCTCCATGACGTTGTATCCCTCCTTGCCGGGAAGGATGAGTTCCTCGAGCTCTATTGGCTCGAAGCCTTCGAGCATCTCCAGCGCGACTCGCTTGGCCTCTGCGATTTGTCTAGACTTGCTGTAAGCGAGAATGGTGCTTTCCCGTGAGAGGAGGCCCTTGTCGATGGCATCGCTCGCGGATGTGGAGACTCTACCGAACCCTATTAGGTCGAAAGCCTGCATTACGGGTGGCATCGGGCCCGGATTGGCGCGGGCCATCTTCTGTTGGAGCTGCCTTAGAAGCTGCAGGCATCCTCCCCCCGCGGGGACTACGCCTACGCCGACCTCCACTAGGCCACAGTACAGCTCATTGTATGTGACTCTCTTCTGACCGGAGTAGGTGATCTCCAGGCCGCCTCCGAGCGTCATACCATGTGGTGCCGTGACGACTGGGAAGCTTGCATGGAACAAGGCAAGGTTGATGTCTTGAAGTTCCTTGCTGACCGACTCGATCTCCTTCCAGCGCCCCGCCTTCGCCAGCTCGAGAATGAGCTGGAGCTGTGCGCCCGCGCAGAAGTTTGCCGCTTGATTGGAGATCACCAGCGCCTTGAAGTCGCCGGAGTCGCAGATCTCCTTCGCCTGTCTCATCATGGAGATGATGTAGTCGTCGACAGGGTTCATGGTGGGGACCATCTTTGCGTCCAGCTCGCAAAGAAGCACCTCATCGGCAAGATCGATTAGCCGTGCGTTCACGTTTTCTCGAACTATCTTTCCGCTATTCTTGAGCACTGAGATGTCGAGAACTCCATCCTTGGGGGGCTCGCTCTTCATGTGCTTCGATTCGATGTCGAAGTAGGTCGCTCCACCCTGAGGATGAGATTCATAGAAACGGCCGGTAGTCGAGATGGCCTCATGCAGCAGGGCCGGAACCTCTATTCCCGAGGTCTCCATCATGCGGGCCGCACGATCTAGGCCGATGTGATCGAGTATCTCGATGGGTCCTACTTCCTTGGCGAAACCCCACTTGAGCGCGTTGTCGATAGTCAAGATATCATCGGCGATCTCGCCCACTCGGTTCAGAGCATAGGCGGACGCGGCAAGAACCAGCTCCCTCGAGAACTGGCTGACTCTGTCGTCATCACCATAGGTGAGCATGGCGACAATTCTTTCAGGCGGCGTGCTGAAGGTCTTTGCATATCGCACACAGTCGGATTTTGGGGTCGTTTGGGGGCGGTACTCGAAGGTCTTCGGATCGAGAGTCAAGAACTTCTTGTCCCGCGTGCGGGTGTAGAAACCCTTTTTCGTTTTGCTGCCAAAGAGCTTCCTCTCCACCATTTGCATTAGCAGGTCGGGTGGCTTCAAGTCGTCCCGTGATTCGTCGTCTGGGCAGCTCTCGTAACTGTTCATGGCCGCATGTACCAGGGTATCGATGCCCACCATGTCCGAGAGCCTGAAGGTGGCGGTTTTGGGGTTCCCGAGAGGGGGCCCTGTAACCATGTCCACCTCTTCGATGGAGAGACCGAACTTCTCCATGAGCCGGAGAGTCTTCATCATCATGAAGATGCCGACACGGTTGGCGACGAAGTTCGGGGTGTCCTTACCGATGATGGGGTTCTTCCCGACGCGATCGAACCAGTCCTGAAGCTGTAATAGCAGGCCCTCTGGAGTCTTGGGCGCGGGTATCAGCTCCACTAAAGGAAGGAAGCGTACGGGGTTGAAGTAGTGAGTCCCAAGGAAATGCTTCTGCATGTCCTCTGAACAGTCCTCGACCATTTGACCGACCGACAGTCCCGAGGTGTTTGTCGCTACAATCGAGCCTTTCTTCCTGTTCGCATCTATTTGCTGGAAGACCTTCTTCTTCAGGCTCATTACCTCTGGTACCACCTCCACAATCATGTCGGCGCTGCCAAGCTCCTTCTCGTAATCCTCGACCGAGAAGGCTCGAATCATCTTGGCTCGTTTAGTGCTGTACAGAAGAGGGATCTTTGCGTTCGGGTCGGAGAGCTGTTTGATGGCTTCTTCGGCCAACTCGAGCTTGACGTCGAATATCTTCGCGGAAATATCGTTGTTGGCGAAAAACGCGGCTATGCCGGCGCCCATTATGCCGCCGCCGATCACCGCTACCTCGTCGAGCCGTAGCTGTTCGGACATGGTTACTCTCCTCGTTCCAGGATGGTGGTCGCGCCTTGGCCTCCCCCGACGCACATCGTCGCCAGCGCATAGCGACCACCAGCCTTTTCGAGGGAAGTAATGGCGGTTCCGATTATCCTTGCTCCGGACATTCCAAGAGGATGTCCGATAGCGATGGCTCCTCCGAGCAGGTTCACCTTCTTCATATCCCAGCCAAGCTTCTTGATGCAGTATATGGCTTGCGCCGCGAAGGCCTCGTTTACCTCGAAGACGTCAATGCTCTTGGCGTCGAGATTGGCGCGCTGAAGGGCCTTCCTGGAGGCTGGTATGGGCCCCATACCCATTCGGCGCCAGTCACATCCGGCTACGGCCGTGGTTACGATTTTTGCTCGCAGCTTGAGGCCGAGCTCTTTTGCCTTCTCTTCGGTCATCAGGATGATGGCCGATGCGCCTATGGTGACAGGGGAACTAGTCGCGGCGGTCACAGAGCCAGTGGCATCGAAGGCCGGCTTCAGGGACTTGATCTTCTCGATGTTAGGCTCTTGAGGCCCTTCGTCTCTTTCCAGAGTCGTTCCATCGGGCAAATCTATTGGGAGCACCTCGCGAGAAAAGTCACCGGCCTTCCATGCGGCAAGCGCCTTTTCATGGCTCTGTAAGGCGAAATCCTCTTGCTCCTCACGAGAAATCTCGAGTTCTCGAGCGAGGTTTTCGGCTGTGTCGCCCATGGAGATGTAGAAGTCCTTCTCCTTGAGCTCGGAGTCATAGAAGGGATTGAATCCGCCCATTGGAACGCGGCTCATATGCTCGACGCCCATTGCAATGGCGATGTCTCCCTTACCGACGGCAAGAGAGTCGGCGAGCATCATGGTGGCCTGCTGCGAGCTGGCACAGAATTGGTTTACAGTGGTAGCCGCGATGGTGTCGGGAAGGCCGGCCTTGACCACGATCATGCGGGCGAGGTTCAGGCCATTCTCGCCCTCCGGAAAGGAACAGCCACACGTAAGATGCTCTATCTCGTCTGCCGGTATGGTGGGGTTGCGCTCAAGAAGCTTCTTTAGAACCTGCGAGGCAATTTGGAGGCTGGTGAGCTGGTTTAGTTTTCCGCCCTTGGCCTTGCTGATCGGCGATCGGCCGAAGTCGACGACGCCAACCGTGCGAGCTTCTCTTTTTGCTGCCATGATGACAATCTCCTATTGTTTTCGTTTCGATCAAAACTGATAGGCGCCAGCCTCGATGGCGGCGTCGGCGATTATGCGACGAACTCTTACGATATCGACTGTACGATCGAGGCAACCGATGAGTGTGGCCAGATTGGCCTGGTTGATCTTTCTTTGGCCTTGGGGCACCACGGAGTCCAGCACATCAAGAGCATTCGTCGTGATTGTTTGAGCGCCTCTTCGACACACGTAATCAGCTATCGCCATTGCGGCCGAGTTGCGCTGAGCGTCCTTGCCGCCAATGATCTCTTGGGCTCTAGCCACAGTCGAATCCATCTTCGAGACCGCAATGAGCATGTCTGCCACCAACTCCATGACTTGCTGCTCGGTCTTTATGCCCTTACCGCACTGTATGAGCGCCTGGTTCACTGTGTAGGCGACGACACGCTTGGCGGCCATGCAATCCGCAATCGGTGCCGCTAGTGGACCCTCGGCAGAGAGTCGACAGATCCTTCCATTACGAAGATCCGCGTCGATAGTTTCCATGAACTGACGAAACGGAAATCCTCCACCCAAGATGTTCCGTGCAAGCCCGTCGAAGATCGTGAGCCTGTTGATGTCATTGGTGCCCTCATAGATGCTGTCGATGACATTGTCACGGGCAAGCATCTCCAGCTTGTACTCATTGAGAAACCCATAGCCCCCGTGCAAACGAATTCCATCATTCAATAGCTTCTGCAGGGTTTCGGCTCCGACAACCTTTACTATGGCGCACTCGAGGGCGTAGGCACGAAACGTGTCGATGGTCCGCTTGGCATAGGAATCGTCCTTTTCCAGATTGGCGAGTGCCGCATCGATGTCGCCCGAGAGTCTGTAGGCAAGAGCATCGAGTGCGAAGGTGTTCGCAATCATGTCCGCCAGCCGTCCCTTTTGTAGATCGAAGTAGGCAATCGGCTGGCCGAACTGCTTGCGCGTGCTGGCGTACTCGAGTGAGAGGTCAATTGCGTACTTACAGTTTCCAAGCGCGCCAAAACCCAGCTTGAGCCGTCCGAGATTCAGTATGTTCAGTGCAATTTGCGGAGCCATTCCCGGTTTGCCCAACATGTTCTCGACGGGAACCTCGACCTCGTCGAAGACGAGGCTCGTAGTGGATGAGCCCTTGATGCCCATCTTCTTCTCTTCGAGCCCACGAGAGACTCCCTTGGAGTCAAGCTCCACGATGAAGGCGGTGTACTTGCCTTCAACCTGCGCGAATACGATAGCTATGTCGGCCCAGGCTCCGTTGGTGATGAACTGCTTCTCTCCGCTGATCAGAAAATGCTTACCATCCTCTTTAGCAATTGCCGTTGTTCTGCCGCTTAGTGCGTCGGACCCGGCTCCAGGCTCCGTCAGGGCATAGCAGCTGACAAGCTCGGCCGTGCCCAGCTTTGGCAACCATCTTGCTTTTTGTTCTTCAGTGCCAAAGAACGAGATCGGTAGAGTTCCGATTCCCGCATGAGCGCCTACCGTGGTAGCGAAGCTGGGGCAGCCGAAGAGATGTTCGGCGATGATGCTGGCGGTGCTCTTGTCTTGGCCGAGCCCGTCGTGCTCCTCCGGAAGATCGACGGATAGAAGACCTAGCTCGCCGACCTCTCGAAGCAGACTCACCATGACGGGCAGGTCTCCTTCGAGCGGTTTGTCCTCTAGCGCCTCCGCCTTCGGAATGACCTCGTTTTGCATGAACTTCGTCGTTACGTCGGCAAACTCCTTTTGAGTGTCGGAGAAATGCTCCCGGGAGAAGATCTTGCCTATTGGAACATTGGCGACCAGAAAACCTCCACCGGGAAGTACGTCATCGATCATTGCTGGCTCCTGCATGTTGGAAGATCACACGGAAAGCAAGTCCTTCCGAGAGTGGAATCGGGGGGCGAATCGTTGCGGGCTTGTCTGTTCGATGTCTGCATGAGATGCCTAGGCTTGCCGCAGGCTTCTCGAGTGCTCATATGCGGGGGCATGCTCTCACGCATGACGCAGTACGTCAACGGTCTTGCAGGCGAGGTCGCAAAGCGCTTCGGGCTGGTGGCGAAGCAGCTAAGAGAGCTCAGAGCAGCATTCTTCTTGGCTCGAAGAGCAGGTCTGCAATGGTGGTCACGAACCTGGCCCCTAGCGCGCCATCGATGACCCGGTGGTCGTAGGACAAGGAGATGGGAAGCCGCAGCCTAGGAATGAAGGCCTCTCCGTTCCATTCAGGCTTCATTGATGCCCGGGAGACGCCTAGAACCGCAACCTCAGGCTTGTTCCCTATGGGAGAGAAGAAGCCGCCGCCGATGCCTCCCAGATTTGATATTGAAAAACAGCCCCCCTCCACGTCTTCCGACCTCAGCTTTCTTCTTCGGGCGCGCTCCGAAACCTCTACAAGCTCCCTGGATAGCTCGATTACGCCCTTTTTGTCGACGTTCTGAATCACGGGAACCAGGAGCCCCTCATTGGTGTCCACGGCGATGCCGATATTGAAGAACTGCTTCAAAATCAGGGTCTTGCCATCGGATGACAAGGAGGAGTTGAAACGAGGATGTCGGCGAAGAGCCGAGACGACGGCCTTCATGATGAAAGGTAGCAAAGTCGTCTTTGTTCCAGCATTGGCCCCATCAGAGTTGATAGTCTTTCTGAATGCTTCGAGATCCGTGATATCCGCCTCGTGGTGTTGGGTCACGTGAGGAACTTCTTCCCAGCTTCGTGACATCCGACTCGCCGTGATTTCGTTGATTCTGGTCAGGGGTTCAATGCGGATCTCGCCGAAGCGTGCATGGTCGATCTCTTCTTCCAAGGCGGGTGAAGAGGAACGACGCTCTTGACCATCCTGTAGCCTGCTTCTCAAGTACTCCTTGACGTCGTCTATCAAGATCCGCTGCTTCGGCCCACTTCCGGTGAGCTGATTCAGGTCCACCCCGACCTCTCTTGCAAAACGGCGCACGGAAGGAGATGCATGAGCCTTGGGTTTTGAGGGGCCATCAACCATCGATTCGGTCGGAGAA
>SKWY01000402.1 GCA_007128675.1 Deltaproteobacteria bacterium
CAGGGGCATTGGAGGGGGCGCTCTCACAGTATCTTCACGATGATGGAAGGATGGGGGGAGAGGGGGCTCTTGGGCTCCTGATCAGAAGAGCCTTCGTCGAAGACTTGGCGGCGGAGGGGCGGTCTTTCAGCGATCCCGCCGATGTTGGAGAACAGCCAGAGGAATCCGAGGGAGGAAAAGCTCTTTCCAAGGAAGCAGCGGGGATGGTTTGCGGCGATTCTTGCGGGGCTTTTTGCATTTCTTTTCGCGGTGGGAGTGATGTTTGCTAGGGGGCCGGCACCACATGGCGAGCCTTCGCGGGAGGTGGAGGTAAGGTCGAGGCCCCCGGGCGCGAGGGTTTTCGTAGATGGGAAAGAGAGCGGGCTTGCCACGAACGGAGTGCTCCGTGGGCTGAAGGCGGAAACCGCCTACGAGATTTCGGTGACTTTGCCTGGATATGAGAAACAGTCACGAATGTTGAGTCCGAACGAGAAGGAACTCCTCTTTTCCCTTCGAAGGGCAAGAGCTCCAGTGACGGATCCACCGCTTGATGGTAGCCCCCAGAGACCAACGGTTTCAGCCTCCAGGTCGAAGGATCCCGTGAGGGTGACGATAGTCGATGGGGTGCGAGAGGTCGTGGTAGATGGAACGGCGTCTCGAGTTCCGCTTCAGAATCTGAATGGACGTTGGTTCGATTTGGATCCTAGACTTGTCCATCGGCTGGAGGTGACCGACGGAATCAATGTGGCGATGATTCGGCCAGCAGGAAGGCTGGCCTGGTTTGCCTTTGATGAGGATGAGAAGCTCCTTGACCATGGTAGCGTCCATCCACGCGGTCCTGCTCGTATCGCAAAGGGAGCAGAACGCCTCTTGGTTTTTAGGCTTCAGGGCACGGGTTGCCAGAACAACGTTGGGCAGGCCACAGCGCTCGTGCGTAGCCGGAGACGGGTCGTCGCAAGTGGGGTTGTCGATGGGCAGTTGCACTGCAATCCGTTGCAAGGAACTGCTCGTACCGCCATTCATGGGCTGTCTGGCGAGGGTGGGCACCAACTGTCATATGAGGGGCCCGCGGATGGTCCAAGATTGTTCGTGAGCACGGCAAGCAGAAACCCGCTGGCTCTGAGTCGCTCGACCGATGAAGGCACCGATTCCATCTTGCCTGGAGAGAAGATGAGCTTCTTCTTCGTCGACAGGATTTTTCTTGGTACATTCGAAGAGGCCGGCGACGAGGAGATTCGCTTGCGTCTTGTACAACTTGAGCCTCCGGGCTTGCCCTGAAACAATCGAGCTCTAGAGGACGAGCGTTGAAGACTGCATCGCATCTAGTCGTATCGATAGCCACTATCGTTGTCATGGCAGGCTGCCACGTCCAATGTAGCGACGATGTCGGCTCGCGCGTCCAGGGGTTGCCTAACGAGCAGCGCTTTTTCGAAGGTTCGGATGGCAATACGCCTCCCTGGGAGCAACGCGGGCTCATAGACAGCGCCGTGAGAAGCGCGATGCGCCGGTGGGCGGTCCCTGGAGTCTCCGTCTCCGTCGTTGACGATGGACGCCTGGTCTGGGCCGGCTCTTATGGATGGAAGAAGTCTGGAAGCGACGACCCTGTGAGGCTCGATACTCCCTTCCAGGCTTCATCTTTGAGTAAACCGATCGCCGCGGCTGTCGCGCTTACGCTGGTAGCCGACGGCTCCCTCGATCTCGATCTTCCCGTATCCTCGTATCTCGACTCTTGGCCTCTTTTGGGTCCTGTCGATGATGGAGTTACTCTTCGTCGCCTACTCTCCCACACCAGTGGCCTTGGCGTTGATGCTTTCGCCGGATACCCATCGGATGGGACTCCTCCCGAGCTTCGCGAGATTCTCTTGGGAGAGGGAGGAGCCAATCATGGTCCGATCAAGGTGAAGACGAATCCGGGATTGGGCTATCTACACTCGGGGGGAGGCTACGTTCTGTTGCAGTACCTAGTCTCAAAGGTCAGTGGCTCGTCCTTTGAGAGGGAGGCGCGAGGTCGCCTGTTGAACCCAGTTGGCATGAAGAACAGCTCTTTCGGTGGTGTTCCAGAAGACGCATCCGCGGGGCACCGTGCCGATGGGGTGCCTGTCGAGGGTGGGCCAAGGGTTCACCCAGAGCTCGCGGCGGCCGGTCTTTGGACTACGGCTGTGGATCTGGCGCGTTTCGTGTTGTTTCTGCAGTCACAGAAAGGCTCTTACGAGGGACACCGGATCATACCAAGAGATCTGATTGAAGAAATGATGTCACCTGTGATCGAGCTTCCCGACTCGCCGGGCCGATACATGGGGCTTGGTTTCGTTCTGCAGCCTTGTGGCGAGGAAGGCGCATGGTTCCGTTACGCGGGCGCCAACGTGGGTTTCCGTGCGCTCATGGTGGGGGAGGCGCACGGGGGGCGGGCGGCTGTCATCCTCACGAATGGAGACAACGGAGAGCGTTTGGCCACTGAAGTGCTCGAGGTCATCGCTACAGCCTTTGCTTGGCCACCTTGCGAAGACGAGCATTCGGGACAGTAGGCTGGGAACCTATTCAGCGGCTTTCGCGTAGCGGCGGCACCATTCGTACATGACGACGGCGGAAGCCGCGCCCGCGTTGATTGAGCGAGTCGACCCGAACTGTGGGATCGCCACTATGCAAGTTGCGGCTCGTCTGGCTGCTGGAGACAGTCCACTGCCTTCCTGTCCCAGAAGCATGATGCACGCTCTTGGCATGTCGGTTTTCGTTATCAGCTCGGATTCTGGAAGGTTGTCGATGCCAACTATGGGAAGATCGTTCCCGCCGGCATACGACACGAGGTCGTCCAGGCTCTCGTGATGGAAAATGTGTTGATAGACCTCGGTCATCATCGCGCCCCGCCGATTCCAGCGTTGTCTTCCCACGATGTGTACGGCCCTCGCACCAAAGGCATTTGCATTTCTAACCGCGGCGCCGATGTTCGGGTCATGTCGCCAGTTCTCGATCGCCAGATGGAAGGGGTGCCTTCTCTCGTCGAGATCGGCGATTATGGCCTCCACACGCCAGTATCGATAACGATCGATCACATTTCGCCTGTCCCCGGCGGCTAGCAGCTCGGGATCGAGCCGCGGGTCGTCTGGCCAAGGGTGCGGGTGGGGACCAACCCCTATCTTCGGCAACTCCTCTTTCTCAGGCACCCGAAAGCCTCCTTTCATGAAGAGAAGGGTTGGGCACTTGCATGCTCCCGGCGGGGGAAGGTACAAACAGATGTGGATCCAATCTCGAAAGTGAAGCCGACTACAACGCTCGTGGGACCCATCGTGAAATCGCCGCTTGGAGAGTCTTTTGGCCTTCCCGTGAGCAGACTGGCTGCTCTACTCTCTTGTCTGGTCCTGGTTCTTTCGGGATGTGATGCCATCAAGGAGCTATTCGTCGAAGGCCCTTCGCCGGAGCAGATGGCGGATGAGGCGTTCACGGAAGGAAATGCTCTTTTTTCCCAAGGCAACTTGGATGCTGCCGAGGAAGCTTTTCGCAGAGCTTTGAGGGCCAACCCGCAGCATGGGCCCGCGGCGTTCAGTCTGGCAAAGCTATATCACGAACGAGGGGAGGATTCTCGAGCCTTGTTGGAGTTGGGCTCTGCCGAGCGGCTGTTGCCAGACTCTAGGGAAGTATTCGTTCTGCGCGGTGACATTCTCTTTGGTCGCGGCAGCTATACGGAGAGTGTCCGCGCCTACAGGCAAGCCCTGGCGAAGGGGGCTTCCCCGAAAGTACGTCGAAAGATGATTGTAGGGTTGGTGCGGGCGGGCGAGATCGATGCGGCCAAGCTCGAGCTCGAAGTTCTGCGTGGAATCGACGAGGGTGGACCGCCTTTCGATGCCGTGTGGGGTCTTGTCAAGGCAGGAGAAGGCGATGTAAACGAGGCTCGTAGAATCCTAGAGGAGGCGGCCCGCTCCTCTTTGGATCCCGAAGCCCCATACGCGTTGGGCTGGTTTCTAGTACATCAAGGGGAGCCGGGGCGGGCTGTTCGCGCCCTGCGCCAAGCGGTGGAGCTTGGCGGAGACATTGGTGTAGTTCGGCTGTTGGTCAATGCCTTGGTCGAGGCTGGGGAGCCCGAGGCGGCAGCCGAACTCATTCGGCCTCATAGGCAATCGCGCCCTCGTGATCCCCTCGTGCACGCGGCTTATGCCCAAGCATTGATCGGGGGAGGGCAGTACGGGGACGCTTTGGAGGCCGCCGAAAGGGCCCTGGAGCTGGATCCCAGGCTCGCGCCCGCCCACCTGGCCAGGGGGGCCGCGCTAGAAGCGTCGGGTAGACTAGACGCGGCCATCGAGTCCTATCGAAGGGCAGCCCGAGAGGCACCTGATTATGCGGAGGTCTATCGCTATCTGGCGGAAGCATACAAGAGTCGAGGCCGGAACGCGGATGCCATAGGTGCGCTAGAGAGGCTTCTGGCTCTCGATCCTTCCGATCGAAGAGGCGCGCTAAGCTTGATTGAGCTGTATGTGACGAGTTCCGCTCATCCACAACGAGGTCTGCGGCTCGTCAACAGACTTCTCGAAAGCGATCCAGGCAATCCCGAGCTTCTTCGCTATCGAAGGCGTCTACAAGCTCAGGCTGATGCCGCGGCGGCCTCCACGCGGCGTCCGGGCGGCGTTAGGAAGACCCCTGAGATCATAAGAGGGCGATGAACGCTACCACTCGGTCTCTATGACGCGCCTTGTTTCGGACTCGTTCGCTCTGCCGACCACGACCGCCAGCATGCGTTTCGAGCAAAGCAGCCTGGAGGCAATCTCGTGCACTTCCCCCGCCCCAATGCTCTTCGCATCGGAGATTCGCTTTTCGAGGGGGAGGGCAGTTTCATGCAGCTCGCCTATACCGAACCATCCCGCCAGATCGGCTACCGAGTCATGCATGAAGTCGAT
Organism: Deltaproteobacteria bacterium; assembly: GCA_007128675.1. GTDB lineage: Bacteria > Myxococcota > Myxococcia > SLRQ01 > SLRQ01 > SKWY01. The sequence goes on from SKWY01000402.1 coordinate 4,866, forward strand.
GTCGTAGCGATGGCGAGCCACGGCTCGAGCCAGCTCCTCACAGGAAGCGGGTGCTCCCGTCAAGTCGGCCAGGGTTCCCTGCAACGCGGCTAGGAGTTCGGGTACCTTGGGGTGTGCGACCGTCGCTTCCACCTCGAGAAGAGCAGTGTCCGCCATGACATCGAGGCCCGCGCTCACTGCGTACGCAAGGCCCCTCTTTTCGACGATTTCCTGCTGAAGGCGGGATGCGATTCCGTCGTCGAGGATTCGCACCAAGAGGATCTGAGCGAGGTAGTCGGGGTGATTCTCCGGTACGGCGGGGAAGGTTAGACGAACCGTGCTCTGACTCTCGCTATGCGAAACACACTTCAGGAGGGGGCCGGTAGGCAAGGGGGGGGGAGGCTCGCTCCTTGGCTTACTTCCCCGCGGGAGCTGTCCAAAAGCCTCGTTCGCCAGCTCGAGCACACTCTTGTGGCGGACCGGACCAGCCACCGAGAGGACAAGGTTGCTGGCGCCATAGCACCGAGCGTGATGTGTGCGAAGATCGTTCGCCTCGATGGCGCTTACGGTTCGTGCATTGCCCGCTATGGGCAGTGATAGAGGATGGCCGTCGAAAGCAATCTGCTTGGAGATCGTGTCGATGTCGATGAGGTGTCCATTCTCATCGACCTCGTCGAGAATCTCTTCGAGGATGACTGCCCTCTCGATCTCGAGCTCTTGCATCAAGGGCGAGGCAATCATCTGGCCGAGCACCTCGAAGGCGACCTTCAAACCTTCTGGATGAATCAAAGTGTAGTAGTAACCGAAGTCTCGGGTCGTTACTCCGTTGAGACATCCGCCGGCTTCTTCTACTCTCGTGTTGAGAACCCTGGAGCTGGGATAGGTCTCGCAGCCTCTGAAGAGAACATGCTCCAAGAAATGGGAGATGCCGTTCAAGTGCGGCGGATCGTGGCGCGAGCCGGCCAAGACGTAAACCGAGGCCATCACCGAATGGAGATGGGGCACCTCGATCGTGACTACTCGCATGCCGTTGGGAAGTGTGTCTTTGAGCCAGGTGTACATCACTCTGTGGCCACCAAAGGCAGCTCCAAGACAGCCAAGGTTCCATGCTTCCCGTCACTCTCCAAGAAGGCTTTGCCGCGAAGTGCATTGGCGATGCGGCGCACAATCGGTAGGCCAAGACCTATTCCCCCGTGAAGACGAGCGGGAGAGCTGTCGACCTGGAAGAACGGATCGAAGACAGAGGCGAGAGACTCAGGTGGAATCCCAGGCCCATCATCCTTGATTGCCATCCGCAGCATTCCGTCGCGTGCGTCGGCGCTCAACTGAATCTTGCCCTTCATGGGGCTGAACTTGATCGCGTTCTTGAAAAGATTCTCCAACGCCAGGCTGGTCAACCTGCGGTCAGCCCAAACCAGAGGCAGGTCTTCGGAGAGGTGATCCTCGATCTCGAGTTCCTTGTCGTCTATGAGGAGACGATACTCGGAGAGAAGCTCGCTCATCACGTCAGCCGCCGATACGGACTCTAGATGAGGCTTGAGTTCTTCTTCCTGCAGCCTCGATAGATTGAGTAGATCGTCGATCTTGGAGGAAAGACGCAGCGCGTTTCGAAGGACTACTTTCAGGGAGCTCACTGCTTGCTCTGGAATCTCCCCGAAATCCGCTCCCGCGATCATCTCGACGTAACCAATGATTGTCACGAGAGGTGTTCGAAGCTCGTGGGATACATTGGACAGGATATTGTTCCGCCTAGTTTCGAACGTGCGCAGATCCCGTGTTTCCCGCTCCGACTCTTCCAGGCGTCGGCGTAGGTCTTCCAGCTCTGTCGGCTGGACATGGGATTGCGATTCTCGAAGGGTGTTGAAGTGCCCCGCGACGGCCCCCGAAGGCGCGCGTATGGGCCTTGCCGTTTCTTCTATCTTGGACTCGA
>SKWY01000326.1 GCA_007128675.1 Deltaproteobacteria bacterium
ATGTCGTATCGCTATGAACAGCTCTTTCCTGAGCAACCGACGCGGTGACCTCAATCATCGAGCCCCTTTTTGAAATGCCTGTGGAAGCGATCAACCTCCAGGATAGATATGGACACCTTCTGCCGGGACTGTAGGTCCCTCCCCTCCGATGCAATCGTGGCGCCTTCCGGGCCGTCCTCTCCACCGATCAGCACGCGAGCCGGCATTCAGTAAACAGCTCCGATTCAATCGCATACAAATAAACGCGGAAGGATCACATACGACCAGTCCCTTCCGGCACAAAAATCGTCCGAATCTTTGGATAACCCCTTTGTTCGCCCGGCCATATTTGCTCTCGATTACAGTGCGCTGAGAGTGGTATTTGAGGCGCAAGGGCCACTTCGCCGGTTGGCGGCGGCTCGATATCGGCGCTCGACTACACTCGACGCGGTCAACACCACCGCATGACGACAAGCTTGCCTTGCTTCTCCAGAATGTCCTTGAGCATCTGGACCAGGGTAGTGCGAGGCATAATGCCTTGCTGTGTATAGGATATGTCAGCATTGACCGGGTTATGCGCACTCCCGACGGTGATCTCGATCTTGTCCGCCGCTCGGAGGAGCCTAGCGAGTTTGGAGACCGGCCCACTCGGCTCATACATGCTCGGGTTCTTGTCCAGAATCCGGCAGACCTGTGTCAAGGTGACGACGCCCTCGCTTGCGAGATCCACACCCTCGAGTCTGAACTGAGGCGGCGCGTTCCAGCTGTCCTCGTTCGTAATGGGCCGCGCACGCGTGCCGAGTACGCGCGCCACCATCTTCGTAGTGCTACCCCCACAGACGACATGGACGCCTTCGGTACCCAGAAAGCGCTGCACAACCTCAACGTCATGGTTGCGGTTTAGCGGCGGCCCCGTGAGAAGGTGAACCACATTCCCGGAGCGCATAGTCGCCGAAAGAGCCGTACAGTCGTCTCCTCCAACCGGACCCCATTTGCGTCGAGCCTCGTCGTGGACATGACGAGCCATGGCAGAGGGAGGAACCCCTTTCAACAAACTCGCCTCGACGCTGCGTTCGAGCCGTTCGATGGTCCAGCCGTTGGGGTGTGACCAACCCATACCCGCTTGCGTCACACCGTCTGTCACAAGAAGGAGGCTTTCGCCCGGCTCGAGATAGCACACGGTCTCGGTGGCTATCGTGTCCTCGAGACGCAGCGATCTTCCCTTCAGAATGATCGCGGAGTGTCCCCCCATTAGGATAGGAGGCGGCATGTCGTATGATAATAAAGTCGCCTCGCCGTCGCTTCGCACCCAACCGATACAAAAAGCGGCATATGGTCCGTCGTTCAAACGATTGGCATCAATGGTGGTAGCAACACGGCTGAAACTCTCTCGAATGGAAGACCCGCGGCGACAAAGCTCCATTAGCCTGGCCAAGAACATCTCTGCGGTCACGTTAGCCTTAATGCCCTTTCCGAGACCGTCCGCGAACGCCAAGAGAGTCCCCGAAGCTGCACGCTCCCAACGGGCCACATCGCCACATGGAGCACCTGGCTTCATGGGGCTCTGCTCGATTATGACGTCGAGGTGATTATAGGCCATGTTCCTAACCGTCAGATGTAGCCGCCACCACCGCTACTTCCCTCGCCCTTGGGGCGCTTGCCGCTCGGATTGGTCCGACCTGCCGACTGCTTCGGATCCTCCATTGCAATAGGGTCGCTCGCCTTGCCCTCGGCTCCCACGAGCTGCAAGAGCTGATGTACGAGCTCTTCCCCTAGCGCGGTGTTCTCTCCTAGAAACTTGGCCATCTTCTGGGCCATGCCGATTTGATGCTCCAGGAGCTCGCGGGCCCGCTCGCGAGTCCGTGAACGGAGCTTTTCCAACTGCCTCTCGCTAGCCTGCGCGCTCGTTAGGTTGACGAAGACCCCAACGAATTGACGCTCCTTCTCCAGGCAGTAGATGAGCTGCCGACAGACGAGCTCATAGGCCTCATGGTGAATGGTTAGTTCCACCCGTTCGGTGGGGTTGGCTTGCACGCGCTCAAACGGCGCTGGGTCCATCAGATAAGAGATGGGCTTGCCCAAGGCGGCATCGGAGCAGTGGAAGTATTTCCTAAAAGCTGGGTTGGTGTGCAGAATGCGCAGGCGCTCATCGAGGATGACGATGCCGTTCGGGCTCGATTCAATGACACGATCTGTGCGTTGCTCGGCAAGCCTGCGCATCAGCGGGATGCACATCTCCTTCTCCGCCATGCGTTGTAGAATCGCGATGGCCTTGTCCCAACAGGTATCGTATCCGCATGCCCCGCAATCAAGTCGCTCCTCGGGATTGCCTTTGCCCTGCTCCTCGAGCACGCGATAGATCTCCTCGTCGCTCGGCTGATCCTGGAGGTCGCGGGATAGGACCGCGTTCGAACGAGCCAAAGAAACGAGCCCTGTATCGCCCTCTGGAGAACCGGCAGCATATGATGCGGGTGCTTCGGCCGCCCACGACATGAGACGGCGCCTTCGCGTCATGACGGACGGGCTTTCTTTGGGAACCAAGGGGCCATTCACGCAGCCTCCCAAGCAGAAGAGCGGTTCGAGCACCAATGGTTTCGAATCGAACCTCATGCCATCGAGCGCGGTCATGAGCGCCTCCATGCCACTGACAACGAGCAGATGCTCGTCCAGCATGTCGGTCTTAACACCCGCGGTGCGTGCTTGGCCTCCTTCGAGCGCGAAGAGGCGGGCGGCTTGCGCATTCGGCGGCTCTTTGTCGAAGCTGCTCTCCTCAAGGGTGGAAAGACCAACCTGCTTCTCGGCCATCCAGTCGGCAAGCTCTACGAAGGTCAGCACGGCATCCACAGGGTGATCGGTGGCCGCTTCGGCTTCGCTCTTCTTGGCCACACAAGGACCGATGAAGACGACACGGTCGACCCCTCCCTCCGCTTTGAGCAATCGTCCGTGGGCCAGCATCGGCGAGACGACCGGCGAGAGGTGCTTCGCCTGCTCCGGGCGATAGATCTCGATGTAACTCACCGCGGCTGGACAGGCGGAGCAAATGATCTGAGTGGTCGGTATCGCGAGTTGTCCTGGCGGTTGAGATGCGGGGTATGATTCGTCGGCGGCCTTACGGGCCACCATCGACGCACCTACGGAAGTCTCCTCTACGACGGCGAAACCCAACTTCCGTAGGGCCGAGGGAAGACGTCGTCGCTCCCAATCGGTGTAGAGCCCCGCGAAGGAGGGAGCCACGCTTGCTGCAACCTTCTCGCCCGCCTCTATCCATCGACGCACCTCCTCCGTGTCTTGACGGAACGACTTGGCTCCCTGGGGGCACTCTCGGATGCACCTGCCGCACGCGATGCATCGGTCATCGGCAACCGTCGCCTGCTCACCTTGAAGGCGAATAGCCTTTACCGGGCAAACCCTAAGGCAGCGGTAGCAGTCTCGGCAGCGCGCCTTCAGAGTGAAAACGGTTGGTAGCACCTTCCCGTCATCATCGTTTTTCGTGGCCGTTCTGTCTTTCGCGTCTTTCATGCTTCTCCCAGCCGGGCACCCATCATAGAGCTTGTCCGAACGTCGGCGGCATTCACGAACCCGTCGGCGGAGTTGCCACGAACTCTTTGCCGACATCGATGGATCGCTCATCCATCTCTGTCTCCAATGCTTCTAGTGCATCCTTCAGCTTACAGCGGTGCAAGAGCTTTCCTCCAACCGAGATTGTGGGCCCGCGATCACACTGCTCGAAACAGAATGTAGCCTCGACATCCACCAACCCGTCCAGCTCGCGGTCGCGCACATGACGGATGAGACCATATAGGAGGTCTTGGGCTCCCTTCAGGTAACAGCTGGTGCCGACACAAACCGAGATCTTCAGCGGGGGCGGCCCGCTGGCTTCAGCGATGCTGGAAAACGACATCCCCTCTCCCCGGATCCGTCGCCTGTGAACGTGCTCCGTGTGCAGCAGACGATGCGCCTCCTCGGATCCGGTCCCGCCGAGTTCCCGAATTGTCTGCATCAACACCGTATTGTCTTGCGACTTGTGCAGCTGAAGCATCGAGTCTGCGTCATGGAGCGCTCTGGTGCGAGCCTTACGGCTCGAGCGCTCAGTCGGTGGTTGACCCGCGCCGGATACGCATCCGCCCGGGCAGGCCATCACCTCAACGAGATCGTACTTGGCCTTTCCCTCGAGCACCGCGGTCGCCAGCTCCTGTGCGTTCTTCAGCCCATGTACCACGGCCAATCGAAGAGTATTGCCGGCGACTTTGAGTTCGGTCTCGAGCAGGCCCTTGCTGCCTCGCACGACTGGAAACTGAGGAGCGTCGCTTCTTTCGCCGCCAAGCTCTTCGGCCGCAAGACGGAGCACCGCCTCAGTGACTCCACCCGACGCTCCGAAAATGACCGCCGCCCCGGTCTTGAAGCCGAAAGGAAGATCGAGAGAAGAGGGTTCCAGATCCCTGAACCGAAGGTGCGCGCCGTCAATCATCTTGGCGAGCTCCCCAGTAGTTAGAACGAGGTCTACGTCTCTTCTTCCGTCACGCTCGAAAGCCGGCAGGCTCGCCTCCATCTTCTTGGCCGTGCAGGGCATGATGGAGACGACCACCAGGTCGCCCGGATCTATTCCGAACTGCTGCGGAAGAATCTCCTTGGCGAGCGAACCGAACATCTGCTGGGGAGACCGGCACGTGGAGATCTGCGGAAGCAGGTCGGGGTAGTACTGCTCTGCACACCGGACCCAGGCCGGACAGCAGGAGGTGAAGAGCGCCCTTGGCTCGCCGCCGTTCCCGCTCTCGGCATGAGCGCGTCGCCTGGAGAAGAACTCATGCGTTTCTTCCATCACCGTCAAATCAGCGGCCCAACACGTGTCATAGACCTTGTCGAAGCCGAGCGCGCGCAGCGCCGCCACGATCTGACCGGTTACTATGGAGCCCGACTCCATGCCGAAGTGCTCTCCGAGAGCGACTCGGACTGCCGGCGCGATCTGAGCCACGACTACCTTGTCGGGATCATCGAGGAACGCGTGCGCCTGCTCCACCTCCGAACGAGGAACGAGGGCGGCCGTCGGACAGAATGCGGCACATTGACCGCACCCGACGCACTCCACGTCGGCGAGCCCCTTGCCGAAAGCCGGCATGATGGCCACGTCTCGTCCACGCCCCACAAAGTCGAGAGCACCTATCCCCTGCACCTCCGAGCAGATTCGCACGCAATCCCCGCACAAAACGCAACGGTTGGGGTTGCGGACGATTGCATGCGAAGAATCATCGACCGGCACCTTCTCGCGAAGGTTGCGGAAACGAACATTCTCGATGCCGAGGCTTTGCGAAAGAGACTGGAGCTGACAGCTAGCGCTCTTCGGGCACGTCGGACAAGCAGTGTCATGGGAGGCAAGAAGCAGCTCTACCGCCACCCTTCTCATTTGTCGTATCTCGCCCGTCTGCGTCCGCACGACCATTCCAGGCCGAGGCGCGGTGGAACAGGAGGTCACGACACCCATGCCTTCGACGTCCACCATGCAGAGGCGACAGGCGCCGTAGACGCTGAGTTCCGAGTGATAGCAGAAGGTCGGAATCTCCACACCTTCACGTCGAGCAAGCTCGAGAAGGCTCTGGTCTTCTTCTTCGATGGTGCATGTGCGCCCATTGAGTGTCAGTGTGCCGTTGGTCCGCATCAGCGACCTCCCTTGAATGGTCGAGTATCCGTCATTCTCATGCCGCGATGATCGCTTCGAACTTGCAGGCCTCGAAGCAAGCCATACATTTGGTGCAAGTGGATTCGTCGATGACGTGCAGTTCGTGCCTCTCCCCGGAGATGGCTCCCACAGGACATTTGCGAATACACAGGGTGCATCCCCTGCACTTTTCCGAATCGATGGAGGGCGTGCGCAGTTTCTCGCATTCGCCGCTTGGGCATCGCTTCTGAACGATGTGTGCTTCGTACTCGGCGCGAAACTGGGATAGAGTCGAGAGCACAGGGTTGGGAGCGGTCTTTCCGAGACCACAAAGAGAACCCTTCTTCACGACAAGGGCGAGTTCCTCCAACAGAGCGAGCCCCTCCAAGTTTCCGTTGCCCTCTATTATGTCGTCGAGTAGCGCCAGCATGTGTGCCGTACCCTCACGGCAAAGCAGGCACTTTCCGCATGACTCGTTTTGCGTGAACTGCATGAAGTAGCGGGCAATCTTCACCATGCAGGTGTCGCGGTTCAGCACCACCAATCCACCAGAACCGACCATGGCTCCGGCGCCGCTCAGCGAGTCGAAGTCCAGCGGCAGATCAAGGTGAGCCGAGGTCAGCGTGCCACCAGAGGGCCCCCCTATTTGTACGGCCTTGAAGGCATCGTGAGTTATCGCGCCCGTCTTGTCGGTGACCCCTCCGCCGATGGAGTAGACGATCTCGCGGAGGGTCGTACCGAACGGTACTTCGATGAGGCCGGTATTGACCACGTGTCCTGTAAGAGAGAACGTCTTAGTCCCAGGGGATGAAGAAGTACCGACTCTTCTGAAAGTGTTCGCGCCCTTGCGAATGATGCCCGGGACCATTGCAAGGGTCTCGACGTTGTTGATTACCGTGGGGCATCCAAAGAGGCCTCGCTCCGCCGGAAAGGGAGGCTTTGGCCTGGGCATTCCGCGCTGTCCCTCGACGGAGACCATCAAGGCCGTCTCCTCCCCACAGACGAAGGCACCAGCTCCCTCCATGACCTCGATATCGAGCGCATGCGGGCTACCGAAGACTTTCTTGCCAAGGATACCCAGGCGCCTAGCTTCGGCGATGGCCTCGCGCAGCCTTCTCACCGCGAGAGGGTATTCGGAACGAACGTAGACAAGAGCAGTTTCGGCTTCGATCGCTCGCGCTGCTATCATCAGGCCTTCAAGGACCACATGCGGGTTGCCTTCCATGACATAGCAGTCCATGAAGGCACCGGGATCGCCCTCGTCCCCGTTACATATTACGTACTTCTTGGAGGCAGGCTGAGCGAGAGCAATCCGCCACTTCTTGCCGGTGGGAAAGCCGCCGCCGCCACGGCCTCGCAGGCCCGATGCGAGAACCTCCTCGCAGATAGTCGCGGGAGTGAGCCGAGTGAAGGAGTCTCGTGCGGCTTGATACCCTCCTCGAGAGATATATTCGCCTATGTCCCCCGCATCCACGCTTCCACAATCATCCAAGAGGTTTCGAGACTGCCGAGCGTAAAAAGGCATCTCCGAAGCGTTACGGCAAGTGTTGCCCTGGGTCGGATCTCGGAATAGGAGTCGTTCGACAGGATTTCTCCTCTCCAGTGTCTCGGAATCGGAGCCATCCTGTCCTCTGTCGAGCCAGGATTCCACGATCTCCTCGACGTCGCCTGGCCTAACGCGCGTATAGAGAATGTCGTCCGGAAGAATGGTCACAAGTGGGGCTTGCTGGCAGAAGCCCTGACAGCCGCTCTTGGAAACTCTGACGGATTCGCCGGAGGCGTCACCCTCGATTACTCTTTTGCAGGTGACCTTCTGGCCATTCGTCTCGACCTTCATCTGAACGACGATGGGGAGTCCTCGCGATGCAATCGCTTCCTTGAACTTCGCGTAGACCTCCAGCGAGCCACTGGCCACGCAGCCCGTGCCGCCGCAAACGATGACTCTGCGGGTGAGGCTGGAGGTCTCCTCACGATACTTTTTCGCGACAGTGTCGAGGCAAATCGCTTGCGATACCGGATTCATTGCGCTTCCTCCTCCGCCAAGATCTTTTCGATGACTTCCACCGCCGTCTCGGGGGTAAGCGAGCCGTGCACCTTCCCGTCGACCACCATCACCGGCGAGAGGCCGCATGCTCCGAGACACGCGACCGTTTCGACGGTGAAGAGCATGTCCTCCGTGGTCTCCTTCCCTTCCGGGAGCCCGAGCCTCTTTCGAAGCGCATCGAGGATGTGCAAGGAGTGGCTGACGTGACACGCAGTCCCATCGCAGAGGTGAACTACGTGCTTACCCTTCGGCTTCAGCGTGAAGAAAGAATAGAAAGTAGCTACTCCGTATACACGCGCCGGAGGGATCCCAAGAGAAGTTGCCACGTAGGTCAGGACCGGCTCGGGCAGATATCGATACTCCCGCTGAATTTCCTGCAATATCGGAATCAGTCGAGCCGATCGACGCCCGTGACAATCGAGAATCTGGCAAACCTTCTCGAAGGTGCGGGAGGGCGTGTCGTCCTGATGCGCATGGGCGCAAGAAGCTTTGCTCATCAAGTGTCTCCTTTCATGCGACTTCAGGCGTGCTGGGAGTCTTTCGAGAGACCGCTTCCTCGGTTCGCCTGAGGAGAACGGCCAGCTGGGCGTATAGTTCACCGTTTTGCACAAAGATCTTTTCGGGGAGCTGCAGGGAGACCGGGGCGAAGTTCCAAATCGACAAGATGCCGCCCTCCACCATCCTCTCGGCCACCTCTTGGGCAGCATCCACAGGCACCGTGAGCACACCGATATGGACTCCCATGCGGCGGGCGAGGCCCGGGAGGCGCTCGATGTCGAGCACCTTCACCCCGTGAACATCCTGTCCGACCTTGGCGGGGTGGGAGTCGAAGGCAGCAATCACATCCAGACCGTGGTTGCGAAGTCCTTCGTACCCTAGGAGTGCAGAGCCGAGATGACCTGCGCCCACTAGGAAGGCTTCCGAAACATTGCGCCAGCCGAGAAACTCCTCGAGCACGACGATGAGGTCGTCCACCCGATAGCCCACCCTAGGGCGACCCTCGGCACCGGTGCACGCCAAATCCTTCCTGACCTGGGTTGGATCCAGGCGAAGCGCGCGGCCGATGGCGGTGGTGGACACCGTCGCCACGCCTTCGCATTTCAGGGAGCGAAGGAAATGAACATAGCCCGGGAGCCTCTTCAGGCTCGGCAGTGGGATCTTGGCGCTGTGCCCAATCATGTTTGGTCCCGGCGATAGGGGGTTGGAGCAAGCTGTAATAGCGACAGTTTTATCGAGTAAGATTTCTCTATTTACTCGACCATAGCCCCCCACCAACAAGCCCCGCAAGAGAAAAAAGAGAAAAAAATCTCTATTTCCAAGAAATGTGGGGGGGCGATTTGCCGCGGGTGTAGCCAGCGCCTGTAAAACCACATACTTTTCAAGCGCTTACCAGGCCCTCACGCCTCTCTCTCACTCTGTTCAAAGAGCGATGCTTTGCCCCGGATAGGTGCCCGGATAGGTGCCCGGATTGGCCGGATAGGCGGATAGGCGGATAGGTGCCAGGCGCTTAGTCTCGGATAGGTGCTAGGCGGATAGGTGCCAGGCGCTTAGTCTCGGATAGGTGCCAGGCGCTTAGTCTCGGCGCTTAGTCTCGGATAGGTGCCAGGCGCTTAGTCTGCTTAGTCTCGGATAGGTGCCAGGCGCTTAGTCTGCTTAGTCTCCGGATAGGTGCCAGGCGCTTAGTCTCCGCTTAGTCTCCGCTTAGTCTCCGATAGGTGCCAGGCGCTTAGTCTCCTTAGTCTCCGAAGCTTCACGAGCCCAGGATCCTCGGGACGAATCGTGGCCTTTCCCGCCACGGACAGCTTGGCGTCGTCTTCGTCGTTCAAGAGACCGCCATCCTCGTTTGACGGATGCTTCATGTATAATAGAGTGCATTCGCATGGTGACTTCGTCCGCCGGGCGCTCGTCGACATGCTCGACGAAATCGGCCGAGAGGCTACAGGGAGCGCCTCCGGCTACACACAGAGACACGTACGCAAGATGAGCACGCCCAGCCTAGAAGAAGTCTTGACCTGCCTGAGGCAACACCGCCGGGAACTAGATGAACGCTTCCGACTGAAGAGTCTCAGCGTGTTTGGCTCGTATGTCAGGCGGCAGCAGGGGAAGAGCAGTGATCTAGATCTGCTCGTGGAGTTCGAGGAGCCTCCCACGCTGCTGGAGTTCTTGCGACTGGAGCAGAGGCTCTGCGATTTACTGGGGACGAAGGTGGACCTCGTAATGAAGGAAGCGCTCAAGCCGACGATTGGACGCCGGATCCTCGAGGAGGCGGTACCGGTATGACTACGGGGAGGTCAGCGCTCGACTACCTGGACGACATCTTGGACGCCGTCTCGAAGGCCGAGGAATTCGTCCTCGGGATGGACTACGACGCCTTCGCAGGCGATGCCAAGACACACTTCGCCGTAGTCCGATGTCTGGAGATAATCGGTGAAGCCGCCAAGAACATTCCCTCGGTGGTTCGGAGCCGATACCCCAACATACCCTGGCGTGAAATGGCCGGTATTCGCGACAAGCTAAGCCACGCCTACTTCGGTGTAGATCTCCGCACGGTCTGGAAGACCATCCAGCAGGACCTTCCCGAGTTGCGCTCCCAGATCCTGAAGATCTCGCAAGAGATCACTCATGGCACACCGTCCACGGATTGAACCCAGCAAATTCTCGGGACACCGTCGCCGCGGCAACAGGCTCCCAACGCCCGGGCAGTCTTCAGGCTCTCTTCCACCTCGAGCGGGTCTCCAAGCGTGCTTTGCCGGCGGAGCAGTCGTGGTATGGTTGATGCGTGGCTTGATATGTTCCTCACGACGAACGAAAGCTATCGACCATGACGGAATACGAGGAGCAGGGCCTCCATGAGAGGATCCGTTGGATTGGTCTCCTGGGTGCCTTGTTGGCCCTTGCCGTGATGAGCTGCACCTTGAGTCTAGGCACAGAGATCGAGGGGTTTCCGTGCAACGATGATGGTACATGTCAGCATGGCCTGATATGCGTGGATGATATTTGCGTTTTGGATCCCTGCGGGGAAATCGATTGCGAAGAGAACGAGGTCTGCCTGCAGGGAGCATGCTACTCTCGAGACTGCGCCAATCATTCGTGCCCACGGGATCTGATCTGTCTCGATGGACAATGCGTCGCACCCGACTGTGCCGGTGTTTCGTGTGAGCCTGGGCATGCCTGCGCCGAAGGTCAGTGCTATCCAACCGGCTGTGCCACAATGGACTGTGGTCTTGGGATCTGTCTCGATGGAAGGTGCATACCTCGCTCTTGCATCGATGTGGAGTGCTCGGAAGGATATAGGTGTGCGCTTGGAGAGTGCTATCCGGAAGACTGTGAAGAGCCTTGTTCGCAAGAAGAGGTCTGTGTCGATGGGGAATGCGTCAGTCTTTACTGCGTCGGAGTATCTTGCCCTGATGGAACACCGTGCAGTGGCGGCTTCTGCGGTTTCTCCGTGCGAACAGTATCCGCGCTCGATGTGCGTGGCACCTCAGCTAGGCTGAAAGGAGAGCTGGCGAGCCTCGGAGAAAGCGAGGCTGCCAACGTCTGGTTTGTCTATGGAACGACCGAAATGCTGGAAGGCGGGGTGGTGGGGTTTCAGGCGAACATGAATGAAGCAGGAGTCTTCAATCACACACTCGATGGACTCATGACCGACAGGACCTACTTCTTTCAGGCGCAAGGCTCGAGTTCTACAGGAGATGAATCGCAAGGAGCAATCAAGCAGTTCACAACGGAAGGCATTGTCGACTTCGTGCTCACGATATCATTGGATGAGGGGGGCCGGACTGATCCAGCGGAAGGCGTGCATAACTACGAAGAAGGAGAACAAATAGATATTACCGCCATTGCGGACCCAAATTATATTTTTATCGGATGGTCGGGGGACTGTAGCGGAACCGATGAATGCCAACTAGAAATGACCTCCGACAAGAGCGTGCACGCCGGCTTCGAGCTCCAAGAATGGGACCTCACCATCTCTTCTGATGAAGGCGGGACGACCACTCCCGTGGAGGGAATTCATCACTATGAGCATGGAGAGTCTGTAGCCGTTACCGCTTCGGCGAGCGAAGGCTATGAGTTCATCGGTTGGTCCGGGGACTGTTTGGGGCACGAAGAATGCGAGCTTACAATGACCTCCGATAAGAGCGTGCATGCCGGCTTCGAGCTCGAGCGCTACAACCTCACGATTACGTCCGAGGGGGAGGGCACTACAGTCCCGCCAGAAGGTGTCCATATCTATCCTAGAGGCGAATCCGTGACGATTGAGGCATTGCCTGACCATGGTCACGAGTTTGTCGGATGGTCGGACGACTGCTCTGGAACCGGAAGCTGTGAGTTATTGATGACCAGCGATAAGCGCGCAACCGCCAATTTCTGGGATCGTTACTTGTATAGAAATGGAGACGAGTATGAGCTCATGACGGGGGGGTGGACTCTGACGCATGCAGGCTTCGGAACCGAAAAGAGACACGACCATTTCTACTGTCGCACTGAAGGAACGGGTGTGGATAGTGGTTTTGTAATGACGAACACTGTCGACTTCAGCGGTGTTTCGACCATATATGTGGACTGGTCGAGCGAAGGGAATAACAGCGTGAATCATCGAAATCATCTCGTATTACGAGATGAGACGACTCAGGTTGTGACCTTTCTTACGAGTACGAATCATCCTCGAAGAGTCGATAGCTTTGATGTGAGTTCGTACAATGGTGAATACAGGGTGGAGGTTCGAGCGAGGATTACGGGCAATGGCTCTGGGGAACAGATAACCCGCGTCTGGCGAGTCTGGCTGGAGTAGCCCATAGATAGCTAGGCCGCATTGAGAGGCCATGATAAATCCCATTGATCGTTCGGCATCGATTTACTGCTCCCGGCACGAGGTCACGTAGATCCACCTGCCCTAGTCGTGACAGGTTGTGCTGATGCCGATCCTGATCCTTTCCAAGTTATTGGCACGCAGCGAGCAAGGAGGACCTTTGCTCTTGCCCCTCTTGAGACAAAAATTACACGGGACCTGAGGCTCACGTCACAACGGCACAGAGGGCCGCTCAATCGCAGGACGTATCTCGGAAGAAAACATCCTGACCACAGGTATCGCTGTGAGTATTCCCCGAGTAGGTGTTGTTCGGCTCACTCTCGGGCGGAGAGTTCAGCCTCGGCCAGTCGTTACCAGCGGCGTCGCGCACAACGGTATCCCGATCGACATAGATCCCGCCGCCGCGAGAGCCAGTCTGGTTGTTCTCAATCTGATTTCCGTGAATCGTCGCCTCGCTGCTGCCGGCGAGCGAGATACCACCGCCATTGCGAGTGCCCGACACGGTCTCCATGCTCGCAGCGTTATCGTGGATGTGATTGTCTACGATCTCCACGATGGCGATGCGCACTGCGATGCCACCGCCGCTGTCGAGGGCGGTCAGGGAGTTACCTCGGATCTCGTTGTTGACGATCACCGTGATGTTGTCATTACCCTCCTGATCCTGGCGGGGATCGATCACGGCGATTCCACCGCCCGAGCCCCCTGCCACGTTGTCGGCGATCAGGTTGTCTTCGATCCGCGCCACCCCGTGCATCGCCACGTGGATGCCCCCGCCGTGGGACGGTTCATTGATATTGGCACGGATCTCATTGTCCAGGATCTCCGCCGAGGCGTCCTCCGAAGAATGGCCGGCTACGGTGATCCCCGCTCCACCGACCCCTCCGGTCTTCAGGTTGTCTACGATCACGTTTTCCACGATCTCCGCCCGGGCCCGGAGCACCGTGATGCCACCGGAGGAACGATCTCCCCGACCCTCGTTCTCGCGGATCTCATTACCCTCGACGCGAGCGAAGCTACTATAATATACGGCCACGCCTCCGACGCCGAACTCCGTGGTATTCCCCGTGATTTCGTTGTCTATGATTTGTGCCGTGGTGCCCTCATCGGAAACGTTAATCGCGCCGCTGCCACCGATATTATCGCGGACCAGGTTGTTCACGATCTCCGCCGACGCCCCCTCACCGACGAAGATCCCGCTGCCGCGGTCCTCACCGGTGTTCTCCTCGATGGTGTTCCCCGTGATCAGCGGCGAGCCGCCGGTCACCGAGATCCCGCCCCCGCGCTGGGCCGTGTTCCCCGTGATCAGGTTGCCCTCGATCGTAGGCGCCGCGGTCCCGCGCACACAGATTCCCCCGCCCTCTCGCAGGTTCGCCCGCGCCCCGGCTCCGCCGGTGACCTTGAACCCCCGCAGCACCGTCGCCCGGGTCTCCCCGCTCTCGAACATCACCACGCAGCCCCCGTCGCTTCCCTCGATGATCGTTGCCGCCACCACCCCGGGGTCCGTGGGGTTCGAGCTCTCCACCACGATCTCCCTACCCCCGAAATCCACGGGGCCGTACGTCCCGGGCTCGACCACCACGCGGCCTCCGTCGGCCACCGCCTGGATCGCCGGGGCGATGGTCCCGTAGTCTTCGGGCACGTTCCCCAGGTCGAGGTCCTCATCGTCCTGTCCAGGACCACAGGCCGCTACCACCAGCCCCGCGACCAGGAGCAGGCCGTACTTATTCATGGCCCGCATCTTCATCTTCACGCTCTTTGACATTTCTTTCAAATCTCCGATTATTCCGGTTCAATGCGGTGTATTCCGCAAGAGTTCATTTCCTACTCATACCGCTCATAAACTGTGCCACCTGGCGCTTCCGCGCTCTCCTATCGCCTAAACCCCGAATACACAAGCCGTTTTTGCGCAGCCATGTACGACCTCGGCGCGCACCTTACACTCGAACACGGCGTACGTCAGATGCTCGCAGTCGGCGTCCGTCTCGCAGGCGACGCCCTCGCCGTTGTCGGGGGAAGCTGGCTTGCAAGAAGCCCCGGCAAGTCCCAGGGCGATGATGATGCCTACGGCAATGAGACTACGAGAGATCGATTGGAGACTCATTCGTCACCCTCCCAGCTCGACCCAATGATTCCGCCAAAGCCCATGGTTCTTCCCTCGGTTTCGTTTCCACCACCTCGCGATGCGACTATCGGAGAAGATCGAGTGCCGCCAATCCGATCTCAATCGATCGGGTTTCAGCTAGATGCCTTTGATACGAGACCTGTCCATTTGCAAGAGTGGTCACTCCGGCCTCTGGTATGATGACTCCCGCGGAAGCAGAAACAGGATGGCGGATTATGGTGTAGCCCGAGAACGTCGAAACGTTAGAGGTGAAACCTTCAGGACTTCATGGAGGTGAACCCTTCTCGTGGGGCATCTTCGAGCTGGGGCTGTATTGTGTGGAGCGCGACAGATCGCGGACCTCATAAAGAGGCCTATTGCTGGTAAAGGTTCTAAGAGTCAGGTAGAATCCGTGAGTATGGCTCATGCATGATCGATGTCCGAGGATCTGTGGGGCTGTCGGATTCTGATGAATAGGTTCGCAAACACATAGGTGTATGACGGAATAGCGCTTGTATTGAGCATCAAAACGAACCGCTATTCTCAACTGCCGATATACAAACGCTCGAGATCGATTCGTGCTTGGAGATTTGGGGTACTGCGATGAGATACCTTTTCATGCCGGTTGGTCTAGGGCTCCAGCTAGGTCGGAACCCCAATCACCAGAATGTCCTCGGTGACTCACCTACTGCTTCGCCCATCTCTTGGGAGCGAGTTCAGTTTGCTCCGGCCCAACCTCTTCTGCCTGGAGTAAGCATGCTTGCCCTGGTTCGGCTCGTGAGGCCGATCCTTACTCTCGTGTGTTTCTTGCTTGTGTCGTTGCCGGCCTGCGGCGACAGAACAGACCCGGAAACTCAATACTTAACCGATTCAACTGAGCATTTGGAGCCATTTGTGTCTGGTGATGTGGTGCAAGAGCCAAGAGATGTTGCCTCAACGAATGAGAGCGAGGCTATTCATGTCGCCACGATCCAGGCAGAGGAAGTACCTTTTGCAAAAGAGCCTGTTCACTCTTCGGAGGTGTCACGAGTAGAGTCGACACAGACGTTTCTACCCAGGTCGACCTTGAAGGAAATGGAGCAAGCAGGGTTCGAGGAGATACTGAGTGAACGCACGATTACGTCCAAGGTATTTGCTGATGCCGAAGGCGCTCACCGTGGATTCTTCTTCATCGGGCCTATACACTACCGTGGACCGAATGGCGCATGGTTAGATATCGATACGACAGTTCAATCATTGGATGAGGAGCATTACGGCGTCGAGAGTAATATTTATGGCGTTCGCTTCCCAAAGAGACCTTCGGATGATCTGGCACTGGCAGAGATTCGTTTGCCGGAAGGCGGAGAGATAGAATACCGAGTAGAGGCCATTCGCCTAGGAGATAGGACTTGGGACAGGAATAATCTGGAGGTTCAGACCAGCTCCTTGGGCAATGCAATATCTTATCATCTTCCGCGTCTTGGGGTGGAGCTTCGCTATACTGTTCTAACTGAACGCTTGAAGGAGGATGTCATCCTAGCTCCAGACGCCGCTTTGAGGGATCTTTGCCACGAAGGAGACCTCGAGCTGATCTTTTCAATAGGCGCAACCGATCCTCTGGTGCCTCTTTCCGACCTTGGCCAGCACGGTGTATTCACGCTCGACCAGGATCTTCCGGTCCAGCTTTCGAACGGTGAGGTGTTTTCAATCGAATCGGTATTCGCCAAGGCTGGAGACGAGGCGCATGGCTGGCGTCCGCTCGATATTCATGGTGAGGCCGCATTGGAGGGACGAAACATTTCATTGCGCGTGACTCTCGAGTGTTCAAAGCTCAAGGCGGTGGCGGGAGAGACCGTGTTGATTGATCCGACAGTAGCTACGTTTCATCCAACGGAGACTACTTTTATCTCGAAGTCATTCCCAGACGACAACTACTGTACGGGGGTTGTGGGGCAGCCCCTGCTTTTGGCCGGCCTTAGTCAGCGTCCGTGGCCAAATAGGTCATATGGTCAAACCATGGCCTTTTTGATGTTCAACTCCCTGCCCAATGTTTGTTCGTCAAGCATGGCCCACGGTTATCTATCAATTGATCGAGAACGACAAGACGAAGTAGTCACTCTATCCGTGGCGCGAGCTTCGTGCACATGGGCAAGCTCGGGCTGCGCATCAATGAGCTGGAACACCACGGATGGTACTTGTCGAGATGGGGATCGCGCAAGGATTTGGCCTGGCACCGATCACGGTATTACCCTTGCTGCCGGTACGACGCGTATCAACCTTAACGCATTGAATGCCATTCACAGCATTGTGGACACAGGAGGGGTAATTGTAGTCGAGGGGCTGTCGACCGGAGACGGTAATCGCGCCGTAACGTTCTATAGCCATCTTTCATCTATCAATAGCCAGAAACCGTATCTCGACGTGGGATGGCACAGGGTGTGCACACCACATTCGCCAGAGTCACAATCTTGTGGCCACTGTGGTACGCGGTCGCGAATCTGCGCTTCCGATGGATGCTCGTGGAGTTCGTGGACTGCTTGCACTGGCGAAGGTTGTCCGCCCGGAGACACGCGGTGTAGTGGCAGCAACGTACAGGAATGCAATGCCTCTTGCGAGTGGGTACACCAGACTTCGTGCGATTGTGGCTGTAGTAACGGCAGTTGCATCGCACAGGTTTGCTCTCCTGGCGCCACCCGTTGCGACGGTAATAATGTCCAGGTTTGCAGGATGGATGGTTGTGGCTGGACATACCAGGCCTCGTGCGATTGTGGCTGTAGTAACGGCAGTTGCATCGCACAGGTTTGCTCTTCCGGGGAAACCCGCTGCGAAGGCAACAATGTCGAGACATGCAGAACGGACGGTTGCGGCTGGACGCACCAGACTACCTGCGCATGTGGTTGTAGCAACGGCAGCTGTATATCGCCAGTATGCTCTGTTGGCGAAACCCGTTGCAGCGGAGACAGCGTGGAGCAATGCGACGCAGATGGATGCGGGTGGTCCCATTCTCAAACTTGCTCCTGTGGTTGTGTCGCCGGAAGTTGTACTCAGCAGGCATGTTCGCCTGGTGAAACTCGTTGCAGCGGAGATAACGTGGAGCGATGCGATACGGATGGATGCGGGTGGTCCCATTCTCAAACCTGCTCATGCGGCTGCGTAGACGGCACCTGCGCGACACAGGTATGTGTACCTGGCGCTACGCAGTGTGATGGAAACAATGTCGAGCGATGCAATCCGGACGGTTGCGGCTGGTCTTACGATGAAAGCTGCTCATGCGCCTGCGTCGGTGGGAGCTGTGAAGCGCAGGTGTGTACACCTGGCGCCACACGATGTGACGGCAACAATGTCGAGAAATGTGCTGCCGATGGCTGCGGCTGGTCTCATGATGAAAGCTGCTCGTGCGGTTGCGTGGGTGGAAGCTGTAGTGCGCCAGCATGCACTCCGGGCGAGACTCGTTGCAGAGGCAATGCTCTCGAGCGTTGCGATAGCGGTGGTTGCGACTGGGTGCATCAGGAAACATGTGCGTGCGGATGCGATGCCGACCAATGCGTGAGCCCATGTGGCTGTGAGGGTGATGCGAGTCGTGATTGTCGCGATTGTGGAACTGAAACACGCACTTGTGTTGATGGTGTCTGGACTGATTGGGGTTCGTGCGAACCGACACATCAATGCTCTGCTCCACAGATTTGCAACTCCGAGGCTTGGTGTGTTGCCCCTCCAACGACATGTCCCGAAGGAGTTCAGGCGGAGTGCGAGCCGGGCGCGACGAGGGACTGCGGCGACGGTGGCATCGAAACTTGTATGGAGGATTGTCAATGGGGAGAATGCGAGGGCGGAAATGGAGAACCAGACGGAGGTGTTGTTGCGTATGGGGGAGGCTGCTGTAGCGTTGCCTCGTCCACCAGTAGCGGAAGCACATGGATGTTGATTCTGGTATTACTGTTTGCTGCGCTAAGGAGTCGCCCTAAGCACAGATAACTGAACAAGTCCCTGCGCTCGGGGGTTGAACGTCAGCTCAAGATATGGCGGCGGCGGCAAGACGGTGATCGCAGAAGCGTCACCATAAGTAACTTCGTTCTCGTCGATCACTGGCACCTGGTCTTCGGGTAGGCGAATCGCAAAGAAACGGGCGTCGAACCGCTTGGGTCTGCCGGGGATAGGTGACCAGACTCTAATTTAAGCTTAGTTGCTGGAACTGCACGCGATCCGGCATTCAGTAAACAGCATCCGATTCAATCGTATACAAATAAACGCCTATCATCTTTTGCCCTGTATTTTAAACGCAGGCGCTCAAAATCAATCATCAAAAAATCAATGAGCAACTGACTAATTCCACGTTCGGAATGTCCCCAAAAACAGGGGTATGTTCCATCACCCATCCCTGAAAGAGAACCAACCACGGCTCCAGAGGGACTCCGAAAGGGATGACCCGGAACCGGCATTTCCATGGCGCTGAGCAATTTCTCGTAATGCTTTTTGGCTGTAGCGTATTTTTTCGGCGCTTCATCGTTGCAAAACGCCACAACACCCGAATCGGTTGAAACAGTGTTTCCGGGCGGAGTGGCCTTTTCGACAAGAGCGGGTTCCCAAGTTTTGATTCCATGAACGACGCAATTTTCCGTCGATGGAGTGACCCATGCCAACGCCGTTCTCTGGCCTTTTCGGGGAATAGTTAGAACAAGCCCCCAGACGGTATACATTCCGCTGTCCACGCGATGCGCGAACGGCTGAGCGGAG
Source organism: Deltaproteobacteria bacterium (assembly GCA_007128675.1). Taxonomy (GTDB): domain Bacteria; phylum Myxococcota; class Myxococcia; order SLRQ01; family SLRQ01; genus SKWY01. The sequence continues at coordinate 19,301 of SKWY01000326.1, forward strand.
ACAAGGGCAGAAGGGTCACATACGACCAGTCCCTTCCGGCACAAGAATTGTCCGAATCGTTGGACAGCTACTTTGTTCGCCCGGCCATATTTGCTCTCGATTATGGTGCGCTGAGAGTGGTATTTGAGGCGTGATAGAAAATCGGTGTACATGTTCTGATGGGTAACGACAATTCAGGTAGTTTCCCAGTGTGAAGATCGGATGAGTTCACCATACTACGACTCCTCGTCGAACGAAACCGCACTTCTGCAACGTAAACCTTCAGTGGTCGGCTGAGCCTGCTAGGCCGCTGCTTGGGGCACGCACGACTCAGTCGCCGATTGTGGAACTGCGACTACCTCGAGGCCTGGTGCGGCATGTGTAGCGGCAGTACCAAACAGAATCTCATAGGGGTCACAACGCGTCCCGCTAGGAGCCAATACCTCGTGAATAGTTCCAAGATATTGGCCCGCGGCGAGACAGTAGCCCCCAGATAGCTTCCAGGCTCTTCGTGCAGCGCATACGCTTAGTTGCGCTATGAAGGCTCGGAGGATAGGGCCTCTTCTTCGGCCAAGATCAGCTCTCGAAGAACGTAGTTCTCGAGTGCGCCGGTGGCTTGGTCGACGAGCTGCCGCTGCACGTAACACATCTGAAGAAGAATTCGAATGGGCTCGGTTCGCGCAATGGACTCCAAGCCCAAATCAACCTTTCGCATCGACCAATCGGGGCAAAGCCTCATCAGGTCTCCCTGCTCTACCGAAAGCACCAGAACATGCTGGTGTCTGGTATCGGCGGCGATGCGGGCGAAGATTTCGTCGATTTCTGCGTCGGGGCCCTCGATGATCTGGAAGAAGAGCTGACCGGTAGTGACGAGGATGCCGGTAATATCCCGCTCTTCGTTGTTCTTCTGCGCCTGGGCCACCAGTGCCTCTATGTCCTGAGTCGTCATGGGTTCCGCGTACTTGCTGATGTATCGTATTCTCTTCATGCTCTCTCTCCATCGATTATCGCGTCCGAGACGAAGGCCTCGGATCGGACCGTCACAAGGATTCAAGGTTGGAGAGAATACTCTCTCCAGGGACTTGGCGATAGTTCGGCATTCGCGTGAGTCTCCGACATCGATTCCCATGGGGGATAGGTGCCGCGATAGCTCATGGATAGGAGTCACTCGGGGCTTCCAAAAAGCAAGACGGCGGAGCCTTTGATGGGCGCCGCCGTGCGCTTATTTCGCGTGAGACAGGAAGTGAAAGGATCGAGCGGCGAAGGCGGGCATTAAGCGTGAGTCCAAGAAGCTGCTCGAGCGCCATCAGTGATTCGGTGAGGTTGAGCAGCAAAGGGTTTTCGAGAACGACCACCTTGCCGGAGGGCGAGGCTCGACTGGCCTTCAGGGAACCTCGCTCACACCGTGAGGACAGTGATCTCCGGGGCGTTCTCCTCCGGCACTGTGGAGAAGCCGCGCACGAGGAGTATGTGCTGGCCCTGGGCGGCGAGCCCCATCTCCTCGACCAGCCGCCGAGCAGTGGGGACGAGCCTGTCGAACTGCCCGGGCCCCAGGATCATCGGCAGTACGCCCCAAAGGATGTTCATGCGGTGCAGGGCGCGCTCGTCCTCGGTCAAGGCCACGACGGGCGCGGCGGGCCTGGCGCTCGCGACCTCGGTCGTCGACTTGCCGGTTCGGGACGCGACCACGATCCCCCGGACCATGAGGTCCCGCGAGAGCTGCGCTGTCGCCCGGGCGACGGCGTCCGGCACGCCGTACTCCTCGGCGCCGGGCCGCTCGGGCACGAGGCAGTCGAAGAACCCCTGCGTCCACTGGAAGGCCTCGGCGTGGCGGGCGATGCGACCCATCACCCTCACGGACTCCTCCGGGTATGAGCCCACGGCCGTCTCGCCCGAGAGCATGATCGCGTCCGCTCCGCTGGTGACGGCATGCGCCACGTCCGTCACCTCGGCCCTGGTCGGCCG